>JAHEOI010000298.1 GCA_018610125.1 Verrucomicrobiota bacterium | reverse complement strand
GCCATCGGTCCGATAGCCCCACACCTCGCCCGAGCCGACCGGCCAGCGCCAAATGTTCACCTGACTCTTCCCTTGACCCCGGAGAAAAATTCCCGAGTCGGCATTCGGTCTGGCGATATGGATCACATTCCCTTCATCATCTCGCACGGCGGTACCATCCGGCTTGATCAAGCTCATGTTATACCGCCCATGGATCTCTTTGATCCGCCACTCCACATGGAGCTTGAAGTCCTTGAACGACTCCTTCGACCAGAGGCTACGCTCGCCACTCTTTTGCGATCGGGGATCACAATCGATCACGCCTTCAATGACTTGCCATGAATCCTCGGCCGCCTCGGGCACCTTCCAACCGGAGAAGTCCTCTCCGTTGAACAGCGATCTCCACCCGTCGCCCGGTGGCGGCCCCGCGTGCAATGTACTGCCCATCACGGCAATACCCAGAATAATCGTATGTATCGGTACCCATTTCATTCTCGCTTATGTATCAAGCCAAAGGGGCATCCGGCAATTCGAAAAGAGACCAAGCCAACAAACCGGCGGCTGCCGATGCAATGTCATTTCGTGCGGGGGACCACTCCGATCCCGGGGCGCTCCGGCAGCTTGAATCGACTTCCTTCGAATTCGAGGCCAAGATAGGGGTCATTCGCGATCAATAGGCAGGCATCGAGGTCGCAATAATCGACCAAAGGGGCCAGGTGCGCCATCGCGGTCACCGAGATCGAGGTTTCCAGAAACCCACCCAGCATGATCTTCAGGTCGTGAGCCCTGGCGGCATGGATCATTCTTCGGGCCTCTTCCAACCCACCCGTTTTGGTATGCTTCAAGTTGATCGCATGAAACAGCTCGGCGCAGCGCGGTATGTCACCAAGCCCATGACAATTCTCATCGGCCATCAACGGGATCGAGCTCGCTGCTTTCAGGCGTCTGTAATGCTCCTCCGGGCTATCCAAGCGCAATGGCGCCTCAACGAATTCGACCTCGTATGGTTTGAGCGCCTCACACTTGGCGACGGCTTCGTCGACTCCCCAAGCCGCGTTGGCATCGACCCGCAACCGCGCTTCCGGGGCCATCCGGCGGATGATTTTCATCGTTTCCAGGTCGTTGGCACCCCCCAATTTGATCTTGATGACATCGAATCCGCGCGAAAGTGCCAGCTCTATTTTCTGAGCGACTCGCTTCGGATCGTCGATCCCGATGGTGTAAGAGGTCTTTGGGACCCGATTCGAATCGAGCCCCCAAAGCTTATAGAGAGGGAGATTGACCGTTTTCCCGCATAAGTCCTGGAATGCCATTTGCAGCCCGGACTTCGCGGCTCGGTTGTCGGGATAACGCGCAAGTCGCTCTTCCAAATTCTGCAAATTGTGCACCGCGAGCCCCTCTAACGCCCGATCCTCTAGGAGCTGTTGATAAAAATGGCGGACCGTTTCGGAATCCTCCCCATAAAATGCAGAAGGAACGGCTTCCCCAATTCCCCTCAGACCTACAGCCGCGCTATCGGGCGAGGTCAGCTCGACGTAGACGGTCCGGGCGACCGACTGGCTGCTTCGAGAGATCGTGAATGCGAACTCCAACGGCAGCACAAGCTCGTTGTAACGGAGTTTCATCAGCAGTAACCGGCATCTTTCAACAATTTCCCGATGATCAATCTATCGAGAGCGACATTGCTTGCGGCGAAACCGCGGTCAATTGGAACCATCGGAGCTGTCTGCCCCTTCGTTGGCAGCCGTATCAAACCGATACGGGTGAACCCCTTCGGCATTTAAGGCTCCGGAAACCCCGGAGAGCTGGAGCTCGTATCGACCCTTCTTGAATGGTTCCGTACGCATTGTCACTTTCCCTTCCTCGCCGGTTATGCCGCTGATACGGGTCATTGTGTCATCTTGGGTGCCCCGCGTGCTGTCCGGACCAAACCAGACCAGGAAGCCTTCGACAGAGGTGCTCGGGACACCGTCGCCTTGGCGATTCTGAGTCGTGAGATGAATAGCCAAGGCAGAGTTTCCCTCGTCATCCTTGACCTTACTCCAACTGATCTCCTTGATCCCCCAGCCTGCGGACGGAATCAGCAGAGAAATAAGAATCCCAATGATAGCAATCGGCGCGGCGTACCGGATGAGGCCGCGCCAAATCGGCTCGAACCGAAACTCAGGCTCGCCTTGCGAGATTTCTCGGATCGCCTCTGCGAGGCCCCATGCCCATGCCACAAAGATGCAAAGACCCAACGCCCCAATGGTCAGCGCAAAGCTGCCAAAGATGGTGTCCAGCAACGTGAGAAGATCCATCCCAATACCGGGTATAGCGGATAGGCTATCGACGGCACCGCTGCTTAAGGCGGACGGGATCCCAACCAGAAAGATGACGCCTCCCATGAGCCAGGCCACTTTCTTCCTTTGGATTTGGTGCTCATCGACAAAGTAGGCGACAACGACCTCGAGCAGACTGATGGCCGAGGTAACCGCCGCCAAGCCCAAGAGCAGGAAGAACGCACTGCCAAATATAATGCCACCCCATGGGGCACCCGGCATCTGCGCAAATACCTGTGGCAGCACCTGAAAAATCAGTCCGGGACCTGCTTGAGTCGGAGGCAGATGGGCAAAGAACATCGCCGGAAAGATCAACAAGCCCGAGACGAGAGCAATCACCGTATCCATCAGGGTTACGAAGAAGGCCGAATTCGGCAGGCTCTCCCGCTTGCTTAAATAGCTGCCGTAGGTGATGATGGCACCCATTCCCAAGCTTAATGAAAAGAAGGCCTGGCCCAAGGCCGCTACGACCACACCCCCCGTAATCTGACTGAAATCCGGCTGAATGTAATAAGCGATTCCCTTTTCGGCATCTTCGAGCGTGAGTGAGCGCAGGGTCAACAACAACAGCAAGACAAAGAAGATCGGCATGACCACCTTAATCGTTCGCTCAATGCCGCGCTGCACCCCGCTGCCCACGATCCAGATGGTGGCTACGATGAAAATCGCGTGAAAAACGATACTGATCCCGGGACTGGCGGCTGTGCTCCCAAAGAAATCCTTGAACTCCTGCGGGCTCTGCAGGTCGGAAACGAAGGTGCCGGCCGCCGCCTGAAAAAAGTAGTAAATGGTCCATCCAGCGACAACGCTGTAATAGGAAAGCACTACGATCGCGGTCAGCACACCCAATAACCCAATCAAAAACCAGGGCGTCCTCGGCTTGAGATGCTTCATGGCGCCGACCGGGTTCTTCTCCCCCGCCCGGCCGACCACCATTTCAGCGAGCATCACCGGCATTGCCACGAAGAAAACACAGAGCAGGTAGATCACGACAAATGCCCCGCCGCCGCTTTCGGCGGCTGTCATTGGAAAGCGCCAAATGTTCCCCAGTCCGATAGCAGACCCGGCCGCCGCCAAGATAAATGCCAGCCGCGATCCCCAACTGTCCCGAGCGTTATTCTGTTCTTCCGCACTCATGGCAAAATCCCTTTAACTCCGACAACTGACCCCACCCAAAAATCAATCGAAGAAAGTACCAAACACTCTCATTTGAAGCCCCCAATAAAACGCGCATGCCCCGAGAAAATCAAGATCGGATTCAACGGTGATTCGGGTCTGGTTTGATGTGGCAACCTGGAGTGAGGAAAATAACCCCTCATCCTGGCCTTCTCCCCTTCAGAAGGAGAGAAGGCCAGGATGAGGGGTTATTTGGTCT
>JAHEOI010000297.1 GCA_018610125.1 Verrucomicrobiota bacterium | reverse complement strand
GTAGCAGGAGGTGGCAAGCCCGTTGTGCCGAGCGGGACGCGAGATTTTTGGCGTCGGTAAGCTCGGTCGCGGCCCTTTCGATTTGGTAACGAGAGGCGGTGGTGGTATTGGAGAAGACTTTGGCGGGAGGTTCATTCAGTTGCCAGACGACTCCGGTCCACGCCAATGCTTTCAGCCCATAATAAGTGAAATCGATTTCCCATTTCTTAAACCCTTGTCGGGTCGAGACAGGAAAGTGGTGATGGTTGTTGTGCCATCCTTCGCCGATCGTCACCACGGAGGCGAGAAGCCAGTTGTTACGAGAGTCGTCGCCGGTGTAATAACGTTCCCTTCCGAAGCCATGGGAAAGGGAGTTGATCGTGAAGGTGCCGTGCCAGCATAGGACAGTGCTCCAAGCGAAACCGACAATCAGGCCGGACCAGCCGAAAGCCAGCCAGATGGCCAGACCGAGTAACAGGCCCGGGAGATATTTGTTTTCATTCAGCCAGACGAGCTCGGGATATCGACTCAAATCCTTGACGTGCTTGAGGTCTTCGTCCTGTGGATCATGGCTGCGGTCGAAGATCCAGCCCACATGGGCATACCACATCCCGTGATGGCGAGGGGAATGGACGTCATCGGGGCGATCGGAGTGCGCGTGATGATGACGATGCCAACGAGCCCACCAGAGGATACCCTGCTGGAGACTAAGCTGGGCCCACCATCCCAGGAGGAATTGCCCGACGCGGCTCGTTTTGAAGCTCCGGTGAGAGAAATAGCGGTGGTAACCGGCTGTGACCCCGAACATGCGCAAGTAATAGAGTCCGAGGCAGAGGATGAGATCCGGGATCGTAACGCCGGTCCAAAAGGCGCCAAGGCAAAGCAGGTGAACCGAGATGAACGGGAGGCCGTTCGGATAGACAATGTCGCTTTTAATCATTTAGCGTTTTATTAACGTGAAATTGGAGCCCGACAATTGCCGTGGCCCCGGGTATCACTAGGCTCTCTTGGGCCTTCTGATACTGTGTCGTAGCCTACCACGGCAACGAGCGGATACCAAACCGAGAATTTGGAATCGCTACATTCCTTGAACCCAGCAAAACTTCAGGTGTTTGATCGCGTTGATCGCGTTTGGGCGATCAGAAACCCGCTATGGCATCAAGGGGCCCCGGGCTTTTGACTTGCGTCGGCGACAATCTCCTGGCTAACCTCAAGCGCGTTTAAAATAACCCAGTCTAGGAGAACGAAGGTGATGTGGCGTAAAGCGATAGGCTCGATGGCGGTTGGGACGGTATGCTTGGCGGTAATCGGAGGGCTTGCTTCCTGCGGAGGCGGTAGCACAGCGGAGCACGTATTGCACCTTCCCCATGTCTTGAACACGGACCATCCCGTGCACAAGGCGCTCGTGAAATTTGCCGACGAGGTTGAAGAGCGGAGTGAGGGGGAAATGGTGATTAAGATTCATCCAGGCGGGACCCTTGGGAACGAGCAGGAGCTCGTGGATAATGTCAGCAATGACACGGATGCCTTTACCAAGGTTTCGACGACCATCCTCGAGACGAAGACCGATTTGGCCAAGATCTACTCCCTCCCTTACCTATTTCGGAGCTCCGAGCATATGTGGCAGGTGCTCAAGGGAGAGATTGGTCAGGAGCTCCTCAATATGGCCATTGACCAGAACTTGAAAGGGATCTGCTACTTTGACGCGGGCGCCCGATCGTTCTATACCAAGAAAAAGGTCACTGGTCCGAAGGACCTCCAAGGGATGAAAATCCGGGTCCAAAAGAGCGTGATGATGCAGAAGCTCGTTGAATCACTCGGTGCTTCCCCGCAGCAGATTGCTTTTTCGGAGCTTTATACGGCTTTGGACAGCGGGGTTGTGGCAGGCGCCGAAAACAATATCCCGAGCTATTACACGACCCAACATTACAAGGTGGCCCCGTACTATGTCTTCGATGAGCATGTCCGGATTCCGGATATCTTGGTGATGAGCGCCAAGCGGTGGCGCGGGTTGACTTCGGAAGAGCAAAAAATCATTGAGGAGGCCGCGGATGTTGCGGTCGAATATCAACGAGAGTTGTGGCAGAAAGAACGCCGACAACAGATGAAAGCGATGCGAAAAGCGGGCGTCACATTCACGCGTCCAGACAAGAAGCCGTTCATTGAAGCGACGAAATCTATCTATAAGCAATTCGAAGGTGAGGACGTGATGGATTACGTGGAGCGTATCCGGAAGGTCAAGGTCGAGAAGGGACAAGCGGACGAGACAAAGGAGGAGTAGGCGCTCTCGCTCCCAACCTCTGCGGTCGAAGGTGGAGCCCGGGAATGGAAGGACAACCACCTCAACGATTGGAAAGCGCTTACGCCGTCCTTGACCGGTTTCTTTCGATTGTACTTATCGCGCTTGTGGCGGGAATGGTCTTGTGCGTGACCGGGGAGATTCTCCTCAATGGCGCGATTCAGCCGATCTTGAGCAGTGCGGTTGCCAGCCTGTCGAGAAAAGGGATCTCCTCCGGGGCATTGCCTTCATTGCTTGAATGGGGTCTGGATGTTGTGGCGGCATCCTCGGCGCCGATTAATACGGCATCCCAAACGCTTTTGGTTTGGGTCGGAATTCTGGGTAGTACCCTGGCTCTGCGCCGGCGTGCCCACCTGGGAGTCGATGCGTTGGTCCGTTATTACCCTTACAAAGTGAGGGTTGTCCTCGATTACATATCAACGACGCTGGTGGGGCTCTTTTCACTCTTTGTCCTGGTAATCGGTGGTTACCTCGTTTGCAGCAGGGCCTTCGAAATGGGCTCGAAAATGCCCGGGATCCAAGCGCTGAATCGCGGGTGGTTTTATATCGTGCTCGTCCTTGCCGGGGCATTAAACCTTGCCTATTGCTTGCATCACCTGATTTATCCTCGGCCTGTGGAAACCACGGCCCCCCTTGAAGACGCGGAAGGAGAAACGACATGACCCCGGAGACATTGGCGATCGTGGTGCTGATCGGCTCGTTCCTCCTGCTGGTGTCCCATAACATCCCGATCGCCTTTAGCATCGGGATTTCGACCGTCCTAAGCTACCTTTGCCTCTGGCCGGATCGGCCGCAGCTCGTGCTTTTCCAGGTCGCCAAAGACATGTGGCACGGAATCGATTCCTACGCACTCTTGGCGATCCCCCTGTTTGTGCTCTCCGGTCTCTTGATGGGGGCGGGCGGTGTTGCAAGACGCCTCGTTGATTTTGCCGATGTCCTATTTGGCAGGTTATCCGGAGGGGTCTCGTATGCGAACGTCGTCGGATGCATGCTCTTCGGCGCCATTTCGGGCTCGGCAACGGCGGCAACCAGCTCGATCGGGACGTTTATGATCCCTGAGATGCGCCGCATGGGCTACAACCGGGAATTCAGCACCGCCTTAACCCTTTCCGCCGCGACGTTGGGGCTGGTTATCCCGCCGTCGAATATCATGATTATCTTTGCCGTTGCCTGGGGGGATGTCGGCGGCATGGTGGTCAATGTGGGCGCGATGTTTATGGGAGGTTTTCTTCCCGGGGTGATTATAGCAATGAGCCTGATGGTGGTTGCCGCCGTTCACGCGGTCCGAAATCGCGTGCGCCCCCGCGACCCATTGTCACTAAAAGAAGGTGTCAGACGGTTTCGTCGCGCCATACTCGGGATGTTGATGATGGTCATTGTGCTTGGGGGAATTATAGGAGGGTTCTTTACCGCGACTCAGGCAAGCGCGGCTGCGGTGATCTATTCCTTCATCCTGGCGGTCTTTGTTTACCGGCAAATCGGATGGCAAGATATCCCGAAAATTCTCCAGACGACAGCCGTCACGACCGCCTTTATCTTTCTGCTGATCGCAACGAGTAAGGCTATGGGGAATCTGATGGTGCGACTTCAATTGCCCCAGATGGTGACCGAAACCCTGGTTGGCCTCACTGAGAACAAATACGCCTTGCTCTTGGTGATCAATTTGATCTTGTTGTTTGTCGGGACCTTCATGGATATGACGCCGGCGGTGCTGATCTTTACCCCGATATTCAGTCAAATCGCCGTGACGACACTCGACATGCACCCGATCCATTTCGGGCTGGTCATGATCGTCAATCTCTGCATTGGGCTCTGCACGCCGCCGGTTGGCACCGTCTTATTTGTCGGGTGCGGCGTCGGCGGTACAAGCATCACTCGCTTGGTCCGGCCTATGCTCCCGTTCTATGGCGCGTTGGTCCTCGCCCTCTTTGTCATTACTTACCTGCCGCAGGAGTGGATTCTTTGGCTCCCACGCTTGGTATCGCCGAATGTGTAACGATAGGGTTTCGAGTAATCTTATGAGTGAAAACGGATGCTCTGAAAAGGGAAAGTGCAGGCTTGCGCGATGCGACATCGAGAGTTGTGAGGCGATGTGCTGTTATGACGGGGCTTATCTTTTGGAGGGGGAGGAGCGTTACTTAAACGAGATTGTGGCTTTCTCTCCGGAGGATTTCCAAGACCTGCCGGGAGATTTCCTCGTCGATGGCTATTGGGAGGGTCGATTCATAGGACGCAAGACCGCCGTCAAGCCACACAGCTATCGAGCGACAGATTATCCGACGCATTTTGCGGCAACCCGATGTGTCTTTGCTGACGAAAAGGGATTTTGCAAGCTCCAGAAGCTTGGGGAGAAGGTCGGCATCCATCCATGGACCTTTAAGCCCTCGGCCTGTTGGCTTTTCCCCTTAAAGATTGCCGATGGCAGACCGGTTCCACCTCCAAAGAACCATGCAGAGGATCCGGACCGCACTGGTAGCCGCTATCCCGGCTTCACGACCTGCGCTCGCTGTGGGCGTCATCGGGAGGATGGTGAGCTTTGGTCGATTACCTTGGCGGAGGAGCTTCGATACTTCGAAGAAAACCCTAAAGTGCCGGTCTGGGCCAACAGCGGCTTGTCGGTGCCGGAAATTATCGAAAAGCAGCGAGCGAGGCGATGGTCTACGGCATAGCTTGGCTACTGAAAGGGAGCGACATCACCCGGTCTCTGATCCCCTGAAGTACGATTCTCTGCGGGTGTGGAGGTAGCGGTCCGCCAAGGCATTGAAGGCTCGACGAGCTAGCGTGAAGCTTTCTGACAGCGTCGTTAAGGATTGCCGGAGGGACGGATCCTCGAAAGCCCGGGCGGCGAGCTGGTAAAAGTGGCTTCCTTCCTGTTCGTATTGGGTAAGCGTGCGCTGGGTGGCAAGGCGTCGTCTAGCTCGAGCTTGAAACCGGTTCATGTGATCGGGATAGATGCCGGTCATGAACAATGCAATGTCGGCGGCGCGCTTGTAATAGCGACCGGTTAAGACCGGTTCCACCAGCTTGCTCAATTGGATCATATCGTCCATGTCGAGGTTGCTGAAACGTCGCTTTCGAAAGCGTTTCCGATCCCTCCATGTCACGACGGTGCTCTCGGCTTTGACAAAGGAGCATAGCAGGTCGACGAGGTAATCCCGTGTGCGTGGATCTTCCAGGAGACCCGCAATCTCATTGGTGTCGAAGACCGGGAGCCTTTCATTGGAGTCAGCCCAATCGAGGGTATAGGTATCGCGGTTGAGATCACGTCGGACTTGCCGGAGCAAAATCGAGAAGAGGAGCTGTGGGGAAATGCGAACGAACGTTTCCTCGTCATTGAGAAGGCGTTGAACAAGCTTGGGCTCCTCGAGGAGCGTTTCTTGGAAATCGGGCTTATCACGCACAATCTGCTGCATCCGGTCGTAGTCGCGGCGTTTGGTCGCGACGGTCTCGACGAGAAACCTGAGATCGGCTTCTGATAGCTCCATAAGTCCTTCCAAATGCACAACGTTCAATGCCTCCGGGCGCTTGCCGGCGGGGCCCCTTGCCGGAAACCAAAAGCGGCTCCGGCAAATGGCGCACTTATTCCTTTCCGGACCTTTAGCCGGGCGCAGGGTCGTTCCCGGATATCCTGCCGTCACCCCGGATTTCCTGCCGTTGCCCCTCTCCCAGCGTTACTCGGCACCGCTCAGCCATTCCCTGCTCGCCACCTCTTTCGGGAAGTCATCGCTTCTTAAACCGCTTAACAGAAGATTGTTATGAGTGCAAAGGGCCAGCAAGTAGCGGTTGCCGGAGTGTAGCGGGTATCATTGAGGTGCGTTAATGCAGGGCCGTTTTTTCGGGTGGACATCCGGGGAGTTTGGAAGAATCTTATCTGACGGGAACATTGGGAGAGGGGTGGGGGAACCAGGAAAGAAGTCAAAGCCTTCCGGTCATCCGCAGCGGGTCCTTTTTTGTGAGTGGACT
Source organism: Verrucomicrobiota bacterium (assembly GCA_018610125.1). Classification (GTDB taxonomy): domain Bacteria; phylum Verrucomicrobiota; class Verrucomicrobiia; order Limisphaerales; family JAHEOI01; genus JAHEOI01. Next base: position 1,519 of record JAHEOI010000297.1, on the reverse strand, counting down.
TGGTGATATGCGTGGATGACACGGATTCCAGACAGCGTATGAATTCAGAGATTGAGCAACTACTTGGAGAGAAGAAGAAATATTTATTAAAGCACAAGTGCCAGACGGTGCCGAAGGAGCAGCTTTATCTGCCCGGCCCGGATTTTGTGGATCGGGTCTACGCCGAGAGCGACCGTTCTTCACGGGTCTTGCAGAGCTTGAATTGGATGTTCCATCATGGACGGCTTGCCGGCACCGGCTATCTCTCGATATTGCCGGTGGACCAAGGAATCGAGCATTCGGCGGGGGCGAGCTTTGCACCGAATCCGGAGTATTTCGACCCGAAAAACATTGTCAGGCTGGCGATTGAGGGGGGATGCAACGCCGTAGCGTCCACGTTGGGAGGATTAGGCGCTGTTTCCCGGAAGTACGCCCACAAGATTCCTTTTATCGTGAAGCTCAATCATAACGAGCTGCTGACCTATCCCAACAAATTCGATCAGATCTACTTTGGGCGGGTTGAGCAGGCTTGGAATATGGGTGCGGCGGCAGTCGGCGCGACCATCTACTTTGGCTCGGACGAGGCGGACCGCCAGATCCAGGAGACCGCTCGCGCATTCCACCGCGCTCATGAATTGGGGATGGCGACTATTCTTTGGTGCTATCTACGCAATCCGGCGTTCAAGCAAGACCAGGACTACCATACCAGTGCCGATTTGACCGGTCAGGCCAACCACCTGGGTGTGACAATTGAAGCCGACATTATCAAGCAGAAGCAGCCAACCAACAATGGCGGCTATAAGGCCCTTGAGAAATTCGGCAAGACGCACGACCGGGTCTACAGTCATTTGACCAGCGACCACCCGATTGATCTGACACGCTATCAGGTCGTGAACTGCTATATGGGACGGGCCGGGCTAATCAACTCCGGCGGGGCCTCGTCTGGGGAGAGTGATTTAGGGGACGCCGTCGAGACTGCCATTATCAATAAGCGTGCGGGGGGCACCGGCTTGATTTCCGGACGTAAAGCCTTCCAGCGAACGATGAAGGAAGGCGTCGAGCTGCTGAATACGATTCAGGATGTCTATCTTGATCCAGAGATTACCGTGGCCTAAGTAGTGTGCCCGCAACGAAGTGCCTCCGCCGAAAGGGGGACGCGTGAGCGAGCTTGAGGCCCCGCGATACCGAAAACGACGTTGCGCAAAACGACGGCGCCCAAAACGGGGCTGAGTTGCGGATTGGCGGATCGAGCAGGACGCCGGATGTCTCTTTGGAGAAAGGGATGTCCGGCTTTTTTGTTGGATTTGTCGGGTAGCAGCTTAAATATATGGGAACGCAGTTCAAAGACTACTACAAGATCCTGGGGGTGTCTCGGCAAGCGGGTCAGGACGAGATTCGCAAGGCTTTTCGCCGGCTTGCACGGGAGTATCACCCTGACGTCGCGAAGGACAAAGCCGCGGGTGAGCAGAAGTTCAAGGACATCAACGAAGCTTACGAGGTCTTGGGCGATTCGGACAAGCGGAAGCGGTATGACATGCTG
>JAHEOI010000296.1 GCA_018610125.1 Verrucomicrobiota bacterium | reverse complement strand
TCCCGGCATGAACCTCGACTTCAACCGGCGAGGCAACCACACCATTAACCGCAGCAGAGGATACTTTTGCAAACATATCGCATGGATTCCATTACCGTATTCGGCCCGGACAATCGGCTCCGATTCAATTATCGTTCTTTTGGCGGGTTTTACAACCAAAAAGATTCTGTTATGATCATTTTGGCCAATTCCGTGTTCTTTCCCACACCGATGCGATTAAGTCAGCGCGCAAAAAAGACCTTCAGATTGCCTGGGACACCTTGTTCCCAGCCCTGAAAGGGCGAATTAATGCAGCCCAAGGGCAAGCGAGGCGCCGCCTCAGAACATTCAGAGCATAACGGCAATCAAGGTCGGCAGGGGACTGCCGATCCGCCACCGCTGGTGCGGTAGGGACCGCACTCCGCCGCGGTCCGTGCCTTAGCCTATGCGAAGGCATTCGAAAGCTTGCAAACTCGACGACGTGAGATAGGATTAACGAAGCTCCGCGACAAGGAGCGGGGATTTTGTCTGATCGAGAGGCCCCGGGCTCGATAGCTTAACCACGCGGCAGATTTAATCAGGCCATCAAGCGATCCGATGTGCGGGGAGGGTCAGCAGCCATTTGCCGCCATTGAGATAAAGCGAAATGCGGACTGGGAGCTTGTCCGTGAAATGATTCTGAGCTAAAACCATCATCAACGAATATTCAACTATGGCAGTAGCAAACGATTTAAGGCGAGGCATGGCGATCAATTACAATGGGGAAGTCGCCGTTATTCTGGATGCCCAACACCGGACTCCGGGCAACAAGCGGGGATTTGTTCAGGTCTCAATGCGCAATCTTCGCACCGGTCAATCTTCGGATGTGCGGTTCGCATCCACCGAGAAGATCGAGGTCGTGCCGATGGCCCATAAAAAAATGGAATTCAGCTACATGGACGGCTCCGACTATGTGTTTACCGATCCGGACACGTTCGACATGATCACGATGCCCCCGGAAGCGGTGGGTGCTGCCAAGGATTACATGGTGGAAAACTCCCCGGTTACGGTCACGTTCGTTGAGGAGAAGCCGATCCAAGTGGAACTTCCCCCCAATGTGGTCCTGACGGTAACGGAAGCCCCCGAAGGGGTACGAGGGGATTCGGCAACGAACGTCCAAAAGCCGGTGACCCTTGAGACCGGCATCACGATCCAAGCACCGTTGTTTATCAAACAGGGAGAACAGATCAAGGTGGACACGCGAACCGGGAAATATCTGGAGCGCGCCTGATCCCCGAAAATTTGCTTGGATCAATTCCGGTGATTGAGACCCAATGACCCCGGCAAGGCGTGACCTCACGCCCGGAGTCCGACACCGTAGTGCAAGGCGGAGAAGCGGAACCGTGGAGCGGCCGAGCCAAAAGCCTTGACCCATCTTGATCCCACTTTGCCAGACAGAGATCCGGAAGCTCCGGTCTTAACCGATGCCATTCGGGCGGTCTCCTTCGATGCGGGAGGAACCCTGTTGGCCCCATGGCCCTCGGTCGGAACGGTTTATGCCCAAGTCGCGGCAGCGTATGATCTCCCTGGATTGTCCCCGGCGCGACTCGACAAAGCCTTTCGCTCCGTATGGCAGACAATCCCGGATTTCGACTATTCCCGTGATGCCTGGAACCGCTTGATTCGCGCGACGTTTGCCGAAGTGATCTCGGAGCGGTTGCCAGAGGCGCTCTGTGACGCGCTCTATGAAAGGTTTCGGCGCCCGGATGTCTGGCGCGTTTACGAGGATGTGATCCCGACCCTCAACGCACTCACTTCCACCGGAAAACGGCTGGCGGTCATCTCAAATTGGGACGACCGCCTTGCCCCGCTTTTGGAGGCGCTCAATTTGGCCCAATACTTCGATTCGCTGAGCATTTCATGGGATCACGGAGCCGCCAAGCCGTCGCCAGACCTCTTCCGCGCAGCCGTCGATGCGCTGGGAGTGTCTCCGGAAAACATCCTGCATGTGGGCGATTCCGAGAACGAGGATTACCTCGGGGCAACTCATGCCGGCCTCAAGGCGGTGCTCCTTAAGCGACAAAAAACCGTGTCACCCAAAGAGATGCTGACAATCCGGTCGCTTCAAGATTTGACTTTTTGATCACCGACTTATTAGATTGGCGAGCAGCGGGTTGACAGGAGGAGACAACAAAGACTCCGCGGGTCGCGTCGACGAATGGTGGGCGCGCTCTGGATAGCTTCAGTATGTGGAAAAGAGCGTCAACGTGAGCGTCAACGTTTTGACAAGGCCCTTACTTTACGGAACATGAGCATTTGGGTAGAGCTGCTCCGATCATCGATCGGAAAAAAATATATCATGGCCATCACGGGCTTTTTGCTCTTCATCTTTGTGATCGGTCATTTACTCGGCAATTTGCAGGTTTTTCTTGGACCGGAAGCCATTAACGGTTACGCTGAAAAGCTAAGATCCATGCCCCTGCTTCTTTGGGGCGCCCGGATCGGGCTACTGGTGGTTGCGGCGCTGCATATTTGGATGGCGGCCTCCTTGACCATAGAGAACCGCCGGGCTCGACCCGAGCCATATCAGCTCAAGACCCCGATTCAGGCCACCTACTCGGCGCGCACAATCCGCATCAGCGGCGTCATTATTCTGGCCTTTGTCATTTATCACTTACTCCACTTCACATTCCTGGTGATTGAGCCGGATTATGCGACTTGGACGGACTCAGCCGGAAGGCCGCACGTTTACAAGATGATGGTCGCCGGGTTCTCGAACGTCTGGATTTCAGGCTTCTACCTCCTTGCGATGCTCTTGCTCTGTCTCCACCTAAGCCACGGCTTAATGAGCATGTTTCAATCGGTGGGCCTGCGCAACCCGGTCTGGGCCCGCTTCCTTGAGCAATTGGCTCGGACCATCGCGGCTTTGATCTTTCTTGGCTATGCCTCCATACCGGTCGCCGTCCTGAGCAACCTCATCGAATAGAGCCAAACATTATGAGTCTTAACGCCAAGATCCCATCCGGGCGCCTTGCTGAAAAGTGGTCAAACCACATTAAAGACATCAAGCTCGTCAATCCGAACAACAAGCGAAAATACCGAATTATCGTTGTCGGGACGGGACTTGCGGGGGCATCGGCCGCCGCCACGCTAAGCGAGCTGGGTTACCAAGTGGAATGCTTCTGTTACCAAGACAGCCCGCGTCGGGCCCACAGCATTGCGGCTCAAGGCGGCATCAACGCCGCAAAGAACTATCAGAATGACGGCGACAGCGTTTACCGCCTCTTTTACGACACCATCAAAGGAGGCGACTTCCGATCACGTGAAGCCAATGTGTATCGGCTGGCCGAGATCAGCACCAACATCATCGATCATTGTGTGGCCCAAGGGATCCCGTTTGCCCGCGAGTATGGTGGTTACTTGGCCAACCGCTCATTCGGTGGGGCTCAAGTCTCGCGCACCTTTTACGCGCGCGGTCAGACCGGACAGCAATTGTTGCTCGGCGCGTATTCGGCGCTCTGCAAGCAGATCGAGGGGGGCGGGGTCACGATGCGTCCCCGGACCGAGATGCTCGACCTGGTTGTCATCGACGGCCATGCCAAAGGGATCGTGGTAAGGGACCTGGTCAGCGGCAAAATCACCTCTCACGTCGCGGACGCCGTGGTCTTGGCCACAGGCGGATACAGCAACGTTTACGACCTTTCAACGAATGCTCGCGGCTGCAATGTGACCGCCGCCTATCGCGCTTATAAGAAAGGGGCCTATTTCGCCAATCCATGCTTCACTCAAATTCATCCGACGTGCATCCCGATTTCCGGCGATTACCAATCAAAGCTGACCCTCATGTCGGAATCCCTACGCAATGATGGGCGTATTTGGGTCCCCAAAAAGAAAGGGGATGATCGCCCTCCGAATGAAATTCCGGAAGAAGAGCGGGATTATTACCTCGAGCGCAAGTATCCAAGCTACGGCAACCTGGCCCCCCGGGATATTGCCTCGCGAAGTGCCAAGGAGGTCTGCGACCAGGGTCACGGTGTGGGACCCGGCGGATTCGGCGTTTATCTCGACTTCAAGGACGCCATTCAGCGACTCGGACGTCAAGTCATCAAAGAGCGATACGGCAATCTCTTCGAAATGTATCGCAACATTACCGGCGAGAATGCTTATGAGGTGCCGATGCGCATCTATCCCGCGACTCATTACACCATGGGCGGGCTATGGGTCGACTACAACCTGATGAGCAACCTGCCGGGCCTCTTTGTGATCGGCGAAGCCAACTTTTCCGATCACGGCGCGAACCGGCTGGGTGCCAGTGCCTTGATGCAAGGACTGGCCGATGGCTATTTTATTCTTCCTTACACCATCGGCGACTACCTCGCCACACAACGACAACCACGCCCGAGCTCAGACCATTCGGCATTCAAAGAGGCCGAAAAAAACGTCTCTGAACAGACCAAATGTTTCCTTTCAATTCAAGGCGAGCGGACCGTGCAATCCTTCCACCGCGAGCTCGGCACGATTGTGTGGAACCTCGCTGGAATGGCCCGGAACGAAGCCGGCCTTAAGGAGGCATTGACCAAAATCCCCGAGCTCCGAAACGAATTCTGGAGAAATGTGAAGGTGCCGGGGGATGATGATACAATCAATCAGCAGCTCGAGAAGGCGGGCCGTGTCGCCGATTTCTTGGAATTCGCCGAGCTCCTCTGTTATGACGCTCTGACTCGAGAGGAGTCGTGTGGAGGCCATTTCAGAGAAGAGCATCAGGATGACAATGGCGAGGCGATTCGAGACGATGCGACGTTCTCGCATGTGAGCGCTTGGGAATTCCAAGGCAATGATGCCAAGCCGACGCTGCATCAAGAACCGTTGGAATACACCGAAGTAAAAATGGCAACTCGAAGTTATAAGTGATCACGGCACGATGGATTTAAAGCTCAAAGTCTGGCGGCAAAAAAACCCTGAAAGCCCGGGGGGGCTCGTTGACTACGACGCTACCGGGGTCAATCCCGATATGTCGTTCCTCGAGATGCTCGACGTCGTGAATGAAGGACTGATCGAGAAGGGGGAAGACCCGATCGCCTTTGATCACGATTGTCGGGAAGGAATATGCGGCTCATGCTCGCTGACCATTAATGGCATCCCGCATGGCCCGCAAAAAGCGATCGCGACGTGCCAGCTCCACATGCGGCACTTCGAGAACGGTCAGACAGTCGTTATCGAGCCATTTCGCGCGAGACCATTCCCGGTCATGAAAGACCTCATCGTCGACCGCGGCCGCTTCGACCAAATCATCGAAGCCGGGGGGTATATTTCCGCCCGGACCGGCAGCGCCCCTGAAGCGAATTCGATCCCCATCCCAAAGCAAACAACCGATCGCGCCATGGATGCGGCGGAGTGCATCGGCTGCGGCGCCTGCGTCGCCGCGTGTCCCAATGCCTCCGCGATGCTTTTCGTCGGGGCCAAAGTGACTCACCTTAACAGCATGCCTCAAGGCCGGCCGGAACGGGACCGGCGTGTCCTCAAAATGGTTGCTTCGATGGAGGAGGCCGGCTTCGGCAACTGCACCAACACCTTTGAATGTGTCGCCGCCTGCCCCAAGGAAATCAAAGGTGAGGTCATGGCCCAAATGTACCGGGACTATGTCAAGGCCTTGTTCCGCCAAGCCATTCGTCCCGAGTAATCGCGAGCCCTTAAGACGCTTCCTCACCCTCCTGCTGCAAGCGTACCAGATCCTTTTCTGCCATCACCCAGTCATCGAGCGTCAACGCCTCCTTGTTGGCCAACTTGTCGCGAAAAAGCTCAAAAGCGTGCTGCCTTACCATTCCCTTGGTCATTCCCGGTGTGAATGGCGTCGGTTGTTCGCCCGCGGTCTGCTTATCGTTCTCCATAATATCTCCTGTTCCTGTTTTTCTCCCGTCACCCCAATTTCAACTTACCGACCGCAATGAACGATTCAAGCTTTTCACAGCGGCCTTCCCCAAAAAAATCCAAGGATCAAGGACTCTAGTGCTCGATTCAGCGAGGTTGACAGAACGTGGGCTGCTGAGGAATATTACCTCGCTCTTTAGGAAAGCTTATGAACGCGGTTTTTAAGACAGGTGGCAAACAGTATCGGGTCAGCTCCGGTGATAAATTGACAGTCGAGCGTCTGAATACAGAGGCTGGCCGGACAGCGACATTCGACGAAGTCTTGATGGTCAATAACGAGGGGCAGCTTAGCGTCGGAACTCCCACCCTGCCAAACGCAACGGTCGTGGCCGATGTGATCGAGCACAAACGAGGCCCCAAGAAAACGGCCTTCCGGATGCTGCGTCGCAAAGGATTTCACAAAAAGATCGGACATCGCCAAGACATTAGCGTGATCCGCATCCGAGAAATCAACATTTGAGCGAGAGGGTTTATGGCACACAAAAAAGGACAAGGGAGCGTACGAAACGGACGTGACAGCGAGAGCAAACGCTTGGGCGTCAAGCGGTTTGCGGGACAAGAAGTCTCCGCCGGAAGCATTCTGGTGCGGCAAAGGGGAACCAAGTTTGTCGCCGGCAAAAACGTCGGCACCGGTCGGGATTGGACTCTGTTTGCGTTAAAGAATGGTCGTGTCCTATTTGATACGGGGAAAGGGAAACGCCGTATCAATGTGCTTCCCGCCACCCCCCAAGAAGCTCAGTAGAAAAGCAGGCTGACCGGCGCATGGTCGCCGGTAACAGCCGTAGGGAAACAATAGAAACGATACCTCGCCGCCCGAGTCACTTTTGGCAGGCGGTTATAGCATGGATGTTTGTCGCCGGCTACACCCGCGACAAGCTCGCCACGCACGCCCGAAATCGAACGCAACCGATTTGATGCCCAACGGATTTGGTGCCTCCTTGGTGTCTCGGTTCACATTCCCAAAAACGGGCCAGGCGACCCGATACCGGGCTCAAGGATGCTTGTTTTATGTTCGTCGATACCGCTAAGGTTTATGCTCGAGCCGGCCATGGTGGCCAGGGGTGTGTGGCCTTCCATCGTGAAGCGTATAATCCCAAAGGAGGGCCGAGCGGCGGCGATGGGGGCAGCGGTGGGGATGTTATCCTGGAAGCCGATCCCAATGTCAACAATCTGATCGCTCAATACTACTCTCCCCGGCTTATCGCTGCGAATGGGCAGCCTGGGATGGGCAAAGGCAAGACAGGACGTTCCGGCAAG
>JAHEOI010000295.1 GCA_018610125.1 Verrucomicrobiota bacterium | reverse complement strand
GCGCAAATGACACACTTATTTTTTTCCAGACCCTTAGGCCTTATCGGCGTAGAAGACGTCGTCATCTCGGATACTGGGGATGCCGACGACCAAGACGCGCATCTTGCCTTTGGAGCTGTGCACGACGCCAGGTGGGATATGGACGATCGAGCCTGTTTGGATTGGCTCCTCGACGCCATCGAGGGTGATGGTGCCTTCGCCTTCAACGACATAATAGAGCTCGGTGGCGACCTTGTGATAGTGGGCTCGGCTCCCATCCATATCGACGGTATGAGCCCACGCCGCGACATCGTTGTCACCGTCACTAATCAGGCGAAAGCGATGCCCGCAAGTGCTTGGTTCAGCCCGAGCTGAGCTTTGATGCCGGACCAGCGTATTTTGTGGTAAAACCGAAGCCATAACTAGGGGTATCACGAACCGAATCTGGATGCAACACATGGGGAGCCGAGCCATTTCTTGACGCCCGTCATCCAGTTTGCTCAAAACTTGGCGCTCGTTTGCGAGCTTCTGTTCAAAGTCACTTCCTTACCTTTTGTGGGGCTAATCCTTGAGCTTTCGGTCGTAGAATTGGGTCCCTTTCGGGCGTCGAAGAGGAATCGTCATGCCATCGGTACGCTCCAGACGGTCAAAGAGCTCATCGCGCATTTTGGCCGCCTTTTCCTGGAACGCCGGCACGCGGATGAGGTTATGGCGTTCGTGGGGATCGGTTTTGAGGTCATACAGCCCGTTCTGATCCCAGATTCCGTGATAGAAGATGTATTTGAACCGCTGGGAGCGTAGCGCAAAAACCGTCGGGGTAGCCGGAAAGTTCCACTCCCAGTAATACTCGTAAAGAATGCTTTCTCGCCAGGGAATATCCTTGCCTTTGAGAAGCGGCAGGAACGAACGTCCGTCGACGGTTACCTCATTCGGAAACCCGACTCCGGCGAGATCGAGTAGGGTCGGGGCGATGTCGATATTCTGGATCAGTTGCGGAACAGAGGAGCCGGGCTCGATTAGGTCCGGTGCGTAAGCAAGCATCGGAATTCGGATCGATTCCTCAAAGGCGTCGCGCTTGTCATAAAAGCCATGCTCGCCGAGCGCAAAGCCGTTATCTCCAAGATAAAGGAGGGCGGAGCTCTTCGCATATCCCATCTCCTGCAATGCGTCGAAAAAGCGCCCGATATTCTCGTCCAAGCCGTAAAGTGTCTCACAGTACTGATGATAGAGCTCCTTGAGCGACGGCACCGGGTCTTTGTCAAAGGGATCCGTCAGCATATGGTCGACGCCATGGATGCTGTAGCGGCGCTCTCGCACCCATTGCGGCTGGCTCGCATAGTTTTCCTCGGTATTGGCCGTGGTTTCGGGAAACTCGACTTCCTTGTTGGCATAGCGTTCGTCATGGCGTTTCGCCGGTTGAAATGGGTAGTGCACTGCCTTGTAGGAAAGATAGAGAAAAAATGGCTCTTGGGCTTCATTCTTGAGCCACTCGCGGGCTTGCTTGGTAAGGATGTCCGTGGTGTAACCACTAAATTCCCTTTTATTGCCGTTGATATTTAAGGTCGGGTCGAAGTAGCTCCCTTGCCCCCGGAAGCTGACCCAATGGTCGAAGCCGCGTCGCGGCTCGGCACTGGCGCGTCCCATGTGCCACTTCCCGATAAAGGCGGTGTGATAGCCGGAATCTTGCAGCACTTCCGGGAAAAATAAGGTCCCTTCAGGAACGCGGCGCTGATTGTCTACCACCCCATGACGATGGGCGTATTGTCCGGTCAGGATGGAAGCACGGCTGGGAGAGCAAAGCGAAGTGCTGACAAAGGCATTTTGAATATGCGCTCCTTGCGAGGCGATACGATCAAGGTTGGGCGTCTCCAAGAACGATGGGGTATCCATGAACCCCATGAAGTCGTAACGATGATCGTCACTGAGAATCACGATGATATTCCGGGAAGAGTCTGTGTCTTCGCCGGAGGTTCGCAGCGGGAGGCCCGCCGCGAGCCCAAAGAGCGCGGCGATTTGGAGAAAAGAGCCTATTTTTTGTGTCATAAGACGTAGGATCTCAAAAAACATCGGCGGACACAATTCGTTCATTGAAGGTCGACTCTGCAAGATTTGTGCATCGCTTTTTTTGTAAGGCTTACGAGCTTGACCTACCTTATCCTTGTCAATCCTTACCGGGACGCTCGACGCCATGCTCCTCGTAATAGCCGCCCCGGGTATTCTGTTCAAGCACCTTGCGGAGCATTCGCCTTATGCGCTTGGTTTCGCTACCGATATTCCCGATCTCGAGCGGATGCTCTTCCTCCGGATCATTGGCGATGTCGTAGAATCGTCCATCCAGATAGAGCTTGAATCGGCGCGTCCGAGCATATTCACCGCCTTCCCAACGATCGGATGGCTCTCCATTGCGGAAATACCAGGAATAGCTCCATTCACGACGATTTGTCTCCTCACCCTGTAATTCAGCGGCGAAACTGACCCCGTCGAGATTGAGCCGGTCTGGTATATGGGCGCCCGTAATCCCAGCCAATGTCGGAAAGAAATCGCTGAAATCGATGAGGTCGCCATTGACTTCCCCTGACGGGACGAAGCCGGGCTGACTCGCAATGAATGGGACCCGCGTCCCCGCGTCGGTCATGGTCCCTTTGCCACCCTGGACCTTACGCCCATTGAGCACCGACGTGATTTCTCGAGCTGTCCCATTATCGCCGGTAAAGAGGAGCAACGTATTCTCACGAAGGCCCAGCTCTTTCAACTTTCGTGCGATTCGCCCGACAATCTTATCGGTGTAGGCGACCATGTCGTCGAAGTATTTGGGGTCGCCGTGACCTTGCAAAACTCCTTTGGAGGCGGGGTCCCAGTCCGGACTGTCCGGGGTAGGCTCGAATGGCCAATGAGGCAGGATCATGGGATAATACGCGAAAAAGCGCTCGTCTTGGTGGCGCTCGACGAAGTCGAGGAGGTAATTGCTCACAATATCGGGACCGTACTCCCCGTTGGAGTAGTCGACTTCCTTCCCATTAATCTCGAGACCCGGATTGGGGTATCGCCCGGGGCGACGCGTCAATTGCCAAAGGCAATATTCCTCAAACCCGAAGTGATAAGGGGCATCAAATCCACCCTCAAGCTGCCATTTACCAACAACGCAAGTCGCGTAGCCGGCTTGCCGAGCGAGATTGCCGAATGTGTAAGCGTCTTCTGCGAGCAGTCCAAACCGGACATAGTTACGGCTGTTGTAAATCCCGGTCATGATTTGGACGCGCGAGGGCGTGCAGATCGGTTGGCTATAGCAATGCTCAAACCGCATCCCATTGGCCGCAAGCCGATCAAGGTTCGGCGTCTTATAGGATTCTCCCCCATTGGCCGAGACACATTCGTAGCCCATATCGTCGGCCATGATCAGAATCACGTTGTGTGGCTTCGTGGTTGAGCCATTGGCTTCCGGTGTCGCCGAAATTCCAAGATGGACGGCGATTACGAGGGAAGCTACCGAAACGATTTTTACCGTTTTTGCCATAACCAAACGGATAACAAGACGGGGGTTGAGACAATACGTCATTGGTTGTTTGCTCCATAATTGGGATCCCAAGGCCAGGGGATCGCATGAAACTGTCGTGCCATTTCCTCCCATTGCTTGGCCATCTGCTTTCGGCGTCTGGGCCGTTCCTCCGCGAGGTTGTTTAGCTCGGAGCGATCGGCATCAATGTTGTAGAGCTCCCAGTCACTTCCGGCCCCTTTCGCAACAAGCTTCCATTTGCCGTCGCGAAGCGCTCGATTTCCTTCATGCTCAAAGAATAAGGGTTCTTGACGGTTGAGCTCATTGCCGTGGAAGGCCGGCATCAGGCTGACTCCTTGCTTCGGGTGGATGGGCTCGCCATGGAAGCGCTCGGGGTAATTCGCCCCGGCGAGGTCGACACAAGTTGCCATGATGTCGATCAGATGCCCCGGTTGGCGCTCGAAGGCGCCTTCGCGCTCGATTCCGTTGGGCCAATGGGCAATCAATGGCGTTGAAATCCCGCCTTCATGCACCCAATGCTTGTATTCTCGGAACGGGGTATTCGAAACATTGGCCCACGGAAGCCCATACGCGATGTAGGTGTCCGCCGGTCCCGGCATGACTCCTTTTCCTTGCCGAACCGGATAACCGTGGCGGGTCTTTTTGGGAACCATGCGCGTCTGCAGCTCATCCTTGCCGATCGGCTCGAGGGAAGGCTCTTCCGCCCGAGGTGTGAAATCGCCATGGCGCCCCATCCCTTCGGCGCAACCGCCATTGTCGGCCAGGAAAAGGACCAGTGTCTCCCGAAACTGGTCGGTCTCCTTTAAGGTGCCGACAATCTTGCCGATTCCGCTATCCATACGGTCGACCATGGCGGCATAGACCTCCATGCAGCGAATCTGCCAAGCCTTCTGCTTGGCAGTCGCCCACTTTGGCGCTCTCGAATCCCGGGGTGAAAGCGCCCATCGATCGCGAATCAGGCCCATATCCACCATCCGCTCATACCGTTCGCGGCGTATCTTGTCCCAGCCTTTGTCATAGACCCCGTCGTAGCGCTCAATGTCCGCCGGGGGGGCATGCATCGGCCAATGCGGCGAGGTGTAAGCAACATACATGAAAAACGGGCTGTCCTGTTTGTTTTGAGCATGCTCGCGGATGTATTGGCTCGCGTTCGCGCTGATGGCATCGGTGTAATAGAAGTTCTGGTTGGAAAATGCCTCGCCGGCTTCGTGGGGCGGGATGAATTGGTTGCCTCGCGTCAGGGAGTTGGGATCATAGAAGCTGCCTGCGCCGTGGATCGTCCCGAAGAACCGGTCGAAGCCGCGTTGTAGCGGCCAGTTCTGCTTGTCCGGATTGTCGTATTGCACCGGTGTGACATGCCATTTCCCGGACATGTATGTGGCATAGCCTGCGGAGCTCAAGACTTCGGCGATCGTGACGCAGTGATCGTTCAGGTCGCCCTGAAACCCGGTGAGGCCGCGGTCGCCCATCATGTGGCCGACCCCGGTCTGGTGCTGATAGAGGCCGGTTAACAGCGATGCCCGCGTCGGACAACAGCGCGCTGTGTTGTAAAATTGGGTGAATCGGACCCCGTCATGCGCCAGTCGATCGAGGTGAGGCGTTTGGATTTCCCCCCCATAACAGCCGATATCGCTGTAGCCCATGTCATCGGCCATGATCAGCACAATATTGGGTCGGGGCGCTTGTTGGGCCGGCGCCGGGAGAACGTTCAAAGCCACGAACATTGTTACCGTGGCAAGAAGAGCTTTATGTCGCATTTTTACGTTGTTTGTACCGTTGGGATTTCCGCCTGTTTTCGCTGACGCATAAGAAAATGTCAATGATCCATTCGTTGGGACAGGAACCGTGGTGGTTGCCGACTCTCCGTTGACGTCTCCGGCCGTCGGGCGATTCAATCGCCCCTTCAGGGCGGGGGGCTATTCGGCCCTTTTCTCCCCAGGCTTGAGGCCTGGGCTATCATTGAATAGTCCCGTTGGGGTATCGAAGCCGAAGCAGGGACCGCGGAGGTAGGGTCGGCCGACTGTTGCCGACCGCCGCAAACCGCTGGACGCTGATTCAGGCTAAATGACATTGCCGGGGTGGCTGGGATGATATACCCTGATGCCAACGTGGGGAAACATTGTAGAAACCGCCGTATAAAGGCGTTTTAACCAGGTTTGTGGATGAGGTTGTAGGGCGATGTAAGTGGTGATGGCCGTCAATGGAGAAGGAGATGATTGAAGCTATTTGCAAACGGCTCTGGAAGCCGAGCCAAAGCCAAACCGGGTCGGTCGAATTTTTGGGACGAGGAAGTTTGATGCAACCCCTTGCTGTGCTCTTGGTGGCGACAACCGTGCTGGCGGGGCCGAGCCCATGCGCATGGGGAAAGCTGCTCGATAGCAGAGAGGCGGTCGCGCAGGCGACAACCGATCGCCAGGTTTCCTTGTCGAGCGGGGAAACCTTTCCCGGAGAAACGGTCACACTTCCGATCACGCTGGAATCTCAAGGCGATGAAAACAGCGTTGCCTTTAGCATTGCCTTTGATGCAGCCCGGTTTACGAGTCCGGACCTTGCGCCGGGGACCGATGCCGAGGCTGGAAACGCCGTGCTGAGTGTCAACCGGGAACGGGAAGCGGATGGCCTGATCGGGGTGAATCTGACGTTGCCACCCGGGGAAACATTTGACCCTGGAACGCGGAAGATCGTGGATCTGACGCTGACAACGCTTTCCGATGCGGAAACAGGCCCTAGTGCGGTCGCATTCGGCGACACGCCGGTCACCCGTGAGGTGCTCAATGCTTTGGCTCAAAATCTGGACGCCGGTTACCAGGATGGGCAGCTTGAGGTGGTCAAGACCACGCCCAAGAAATGGCAGTTTGGGACCGGCGGGGCTGTCGTCTCGTCTCCCACCATTGATGCTAACGGACGGGTCGTGATCGGTTCGCGGGACGGGAAGCTTTATGCGGTCAAGCCGGACGGCACGCAAAGCTGGTCCGTGGACCTCGGATCGTCTATCGAGTCGTCGCCGACCATTGCCGAGGACGGAAGCATTTACGTCGGAGCGGAATCCGGTGATCTTGTAGCGCTAAAGAGCAGCGGTGAAGTCCAATGGCGGTTTTCCACGGGCGCTGCGGTCAGCTCCACGCCGGCAATCGGCATCGATGGCACGGTTTACGTCGGCTCGGAGGATGGCAAGCTCTATGCGGTCGACCCAACCGGGACCAAGCAATGGAGCTTTTCGACAGGTGGAGCCATCAAGTCCTCAGTCGCGATCGGGCTGAACGAAGTGCTCTATTTCGGCTCAAATGACGGGAAGCTTTATGCCGTCAATACCGACGGGAGCCGGATATGGGATGTGACGATCGGCTCAGCTGTCAACTCCTCGCCCGCTGTGGGGCCGAACGGCACGGTTTACGTCGGTGCTCAAGACTGGAAGATCTACGCCATCGACCCCGATGGGACGATGAAATGGTCGCATCAAACCGGAGGCGAGATTCATTCTTCCCCGGCAGTCGGCGCCAACGGGAGGATCTATGTCGGGTCGAAAGATCAAAAGGTCTATGCCCTTGGGTCGGATGGCACGGTGCAATGGGCATTTGAGTCGGATGGCACGATCGATCGGTCGTCGCCGGCAGTCGGATCCGGTGGGGCCGTCTATGTGGGGAGTGGCGACGGGCGTCTTTACGCAGTAACACCGGATGGGCAGCTTAAGTGGCTCTTTGACACCGGAGACGCGGTCCAATCATCGCCGGTCATTGCCGATAACGGCGCCGTCTACTTTGGGTCGGGCGATAATGCGCTTTATGCGGTGGAATCCAATGCCAGCGGTCTGGCGGATGGGGCCTGGCCGATGTTTCATCGGGATCGCGGGCATAAAGGCTTGTCATCGCTGGCGTTCACGCCGGGCGATCTCACCGGCACGGTTTATCAGGATGGCAATGCCAATGGCGTCGAAGATGAAGGTGAGGCGGGTGTTTCCGGTGTGACCGTATTTCTCGACGACAATGACAACGGCTCGCTCGATTCAGGGGAAACGAGCGTGGAGACGCGGTCGGACGACCCCGACACCAGCCCCGACGAGGAGGGAAGCTATCGCTTTTCCGATATTGAGCCCGGCGATTATATCGTGCGCGAGGTCGTTCCAAGCGATTTTGAGCAGACCGCGCCGGATCCGAGTCAAGACGACGCGCACCGAGTGACGCTCGATCCTGGAGGTGAAGTCACCGATCTTGATTTCGGGATCAAAGAGATTGTTAAGGAACGGCGGATCACCGCAGGGGACGGCGAGGTTTTTTCCGGGCAAACGGTTACAATCTCCGTTGAAATGACGGCCCAAGGTGACGAGGCGGGCCTTGGCTTCAGCTTGGGCTTTGATCCGGCAAGGTTCTCGAATCCTCCAGGTTGAGCTGGGGGGCGGTGCGGAGGGCGCCAATTTGTCGACGAAGCTCGATCAGGCGGATGAAGGACGAATCGGGGTTAGCATTTCATTTTTCGGGGAGACCTTTTCAAAAGGAACTGTCGAGGTCAGTAAGATATCGTTGACCGCGAGGAACTCCGCTCAAGCCGGCGACTATACGCTGTCGTTTATCGATGAGCCAGTTACTCGTGAGGTCTCCAGTGAGACCGCATCGGCCTTGCCGGCGGTCTATAACGATGGGGCGCTCAGTGTCATTCAATCTCATTCCTCGACCTGGCAGTTTACGACCGGCGGAGCCATCGAATCCGGTCCCGCGCTCAGCCCAAACGGAGAGGTGCTCATCGGATCCACCGACGGAACGCTCTATGCGACCAATGCTGACGGGACGGAAGAGTGGGCCTTTGCCACGGATCAACCCATCGCCGGGGCACCCGCACTGACCGCAAACGGGACAACCTATATCGGGAGCAACGACGGCAAGCTCTATGCAGTGGATTCAAATGGCGACAAACAGTGGCGCTTTAGCGCAGGCGATGCGATTGCCTCAACGCCCGCAATCGGCCCCGAGGGTACCGTCTATTTCGGGGCGAAGAACAAAGAGCTCTATGCGTTAAATTCGGACGGAACGGAAAAGTGGGCGTTTGCTACGGAGGGAGCGCTCACCTCGTCGCCGGCGGTTGGCGTTGATGGCGTCATCGTCGTCGGATCCGCCGATTCAAATGTCTATGCGGTTCGCCCGAACGGGACGCTCAAATGGAAGCTTGCAACCGGTGGTGGCGTCGAGTCCTCGCCGGCAATCGGCCCGAATGGAACGATCTATGTCGGTTCCAATGACGGAAAGCTCTACGCGATCCAGCCCGATGGAGTTAAAAAGTGGGCCTTTGAGACCGGTGGACCGGTCAAGTCATCCCCGGCGATCGGACCAAATGGAAATATCTATTTCGGGTCCGACGATCAGAACCTTTATGCGGTCGATGCCGAAGGCACGAAACAATGGGAGCTGCAGACTGAAGGCGCCGTCAGGTCATCCCCGGCGGTGGGTGC
>JAHEOI010000294.1 GCA_018610125.1 Verrucomicrobiota bacterium | reverse complement strand
TGACAAAGCCCAGGGTTGGCAGCGGCTGCCAAAGCCCCAGAGCACGAATCGAACAGCAGTCAACTCCAACGGAGCTTGGTCGGCTTTGGTTGGTCTGCACACGGCTTGTGTTGGGGGGCAGTCCCATAGGCGCAAAATAGACTGATGAAGAGGGCCCAACAGGGCCGCGTCTCAACTCCGTGACATAGAGACTCCGTTGGTATTCCCATTGACATTACCTTTCATGTGATACAATTTGTATCACATGGGGCAAATCAACGTCAGAGATCTCCGAAATCGCTTTTCGCCGGTCTCCGATTGGATTGAGCAGGGTGAGACCGTCGAGATTCTGAAGCGGGGCCGTCCCTTTGCCCATCTTATGCCGGTTCGGGAGGTGAAGCGCCGTGAATTTCAGGTCCCGGATTTTCGAAATCGGCTTGAGACTGCCTACCCTCATCCCCGATTGGAGGCGGAAGAGTCGGCCCGGTTAAGAGAGGATTTGCGGGGGGAGCGATGACGGTGTATGCGGACACGGGATTCCTAATCTCGCTTTATCTGAATGAGACGACCTCCGAGACAGCCAATGACACTGTCAAGACGTTGACCGCTCCGTTGCCGCTGGTTCCGTTGCCGCTCTTGGAAATGCGCAATGCTTTTCATCGGACCGAAAAGGGATTGAGATGACGTTTACGAAAACGGTGGTTAACCAAAACCGTCCGGAAGGGTCCAGACGAGCCCATGTTTCTTGGGGGGACGCTCATGTTTGCGGACCTCTCCGACGACACCAATAAGCATTAGGATTTTTCCGACAAACGTCGCCAATCCTCGCGTCCGGCAAACACTTCTTCGCGAGGGAGATTGCCTTGCTTCAGGGACTCGGCATCGTATTCGAGAAGGCGGTCGTAGAAATCAAAGCCAAGCCTTTGGATCTTCGGGTTTTTCGGCTCCTGAGCGTGCAGCTCGTAAAGGGCGTCCTCGGCTTTCCCGAATTGGCCGTTCGTTTCAAAGTATTGCATCAACCCGTAGTGGGTGCGTGCCGGTAACGGCCCGGCAATCCGGTCGCGAATTGCCTCGATGTCCCAACTGTTTCCGCTTGACCTTTCGGCCTCGGACCGCATCCACGCATCCAAGAGGAGATTGAGCGCCTTCAAAGAGGCATCATCGGCTCGCTCCGGTTTTTCTCGGACCGCGTAGAGCTCACCGGCCGCCGTCAGCACTTGAATGAGCATCTCCCTTTTCTGATAAAGCAGGTGCGTCGGCGTCTCGGCGTAGAGATGGACAAGAAGCTCATTTTCGGTGAGGCGGTGCAGGTGATCGAGGTCGAAGCCCATCAGCTCTTCCAAGGCCTGATCCGCCAGATCCAAGGCGGCCCGATACTGCTGCCGCTTGGTCAGTCGCGTGATCTGAGCTACCATCTGGGCGCATTCCTTGATCAGCCGAATGATGAAGTCCTCGCGCAGCATATGACCTCCGATTACGGGCAATACAATATCCGACACCGCCTGCTTCGATGCAACAGTGCAAACGCCTCGGGAGACCGTTCTTAACCGCAGATGAGCGGAACGAGGGCCTATTCGACTACGGGATTCGCGGGGTGCCCGCTGTGCCAATTGACGACGATCTTACTCGGGGTGTCGCCTCGGTGCGTGAGCCAAATTTGGTCAATGTCGGCAGTGGCGGCTGAGCTAAGGGCCGCCCCTACGAGGAGCGAGCAAAAGCCGACCTTCGTTCTGGATTTGAATTTCAGGAAGCTCATCGTTCCGTTCGAGCATTACCGAATTGTGTGGAGGCACTCTTTTCCGAAGTCGGGTCGTACCACGGTGGTGTACCGAACCATTCGTGCATTTGCCTCTCGACTTGCTGAAGCCGCTCGACCGGCTCGGGCTCTCTGCCGACATCTCCTGTCTCGGTGATCCACGTTTGCAAGGCGGCCCTCATCCGGATCAAGGCCTTTTGGTGCTCCGACTCATTCGAGCTTGCCAGGTTATGAATCTCATGCGGGTCTTGTTTTGTGTTATAGAGCAGCTCTTTGGGAAGGGGCTCCATAAGCCTCTCGGCCGCGCCGGTTAATTTGCCTTCCGCGTTAAGTCGCCGCATGAGGGGTTTTACAGGGAAGCATTTTTCCTTATAACGGTTCATCGTCGGGAAACCGGCACCGGAGGTGTAGTTCCGGATGTAGTGGTAGCGTTTGGAGTGCACAGAACGAAGGTGAACGTCGGTAGCATCGATGCGATCCCGCGCACTGAAAACAAATTTTCGAGGCGGGTCGGCATCCTCTCCGAGGAACACGCGGCTCTGCATGGGGGGAGTGGGGTCGATTCCGGCGATCGAGAGCGTTGTGGCGGTCAAGTCGAGCAGGCTGATCAGGCGATCGCTCTTTTTCCCGGCACGATATTGCGGCGGTGCTGGATAGTTCTTGGGCCAATGCAGAATCATTGGCACATGCAAGCCACTGTCCCAGACCCAGTGGATGCCTCGAGCCTCCAACCGGCCATTGTCAGCGAAGAAGAAAATGACCGTGCGATCCATCATGCCTTCCTTCTTGAGCTGTTTTAGGACTCGACCAACCCGGCGATCCAGTCCGGAAACGGAATTTAGGTAACGCGCCCACTCGCGTCGCACGATTTTGTGGTCAGGATAATATGGAGGCGGATTCACATTCTCCGGAGTGGCGATCTTGGGATGGATTTCTTCACCGACCCACTCGACGCGCTCCTGCTCGGCGAGATCCTCACCGTAAATGTCGAATTCCGCTTCCGGTGTGCTGATCTGGGCAAAGAATGGCTGGTTCGCTTTCAGCTTGGACCAGTCGTCGGACTGAAAGATCGGCTTGGAATCGGCGAAGTTGACCCCAAGCTTGCCGGTGCCGACTTTCTCATCGCCAATATGCGTGACGTTGGCGGTAAAATAGCCGACATCTTGGAGCCGGTGGGTGAGGGGACTTACCCCCGGTGGTAGGTCATATTCCAGTGGCGGCATTGGATGCATCCCGGTCGTCGTCTGGTAAAAGCCGGTCATAAGCGCGGCACGGCTAGGAGCGCAGACAGGAGCCGTGGAATAGACATTGGTGTAACGAGCCCCATCGGCCGCCAGTCGGTCAAGGTTGGGGGTGTGGACGTTCTCTTGTCCGTAGCAGCCGAGATCCAGGCTTATGTTCTCACCCGCGATCCAGAGGATATTCGGTGGCTGCTCTTCCTCGCCACTAGCCGGTGTTGACGCAGCTCCGATGACGAGGGAGATGATTAAGATAAGCGGGGTGGGTGTGATTCTCTCCATAAGATTCTCCGGTTCGATGTGATTGACAGATTTTAGCTCGGATTGTGGCAAGAAAACAAGAGCAGGGTCAGAGGGCGGTTCTGTGTAGCGCAGACCGCCTGGTCTGCAGCCGGCTGGACAGCCCCCGCTACGTAACGCAGACCATCAGGCCAGTACGTTTGCTTTCGACGCCCGATATTCGTATTATCGGGACAAAATATGAACCGGAGGGAAGCATTTATGGTTTCTCGAAGAAGCAGAGCCGAGAGGAGGGTACATGCCCAGAGGCGGAAATTGACGGGGAGGAATAAGATTGTTGTGATGCTGGCAGCGCTCGTGATGGCGGTGACTGCGGACGGTTCTAAAGGGGCCCAGCCTTCATGGAGAGCAGCCGACGAAATTGACCTGATTCCGACCCCGAGGACGCTAGAGCTGGGCGACCAACGGTACCCTTTGGACCAATTTGAAATCGTCGTCGACGCGGACGGCCGTCTTGCCAAAACCGCTGTCAAAGAGATCAACCGTCGCGCACGGTTTTTCGGTGGAAGTGCTCTGCCTGTCAGGCATTCATTCGCCGAGGCGCCGACCATTTTTCTCGGCACGGACGCCGAAGCGTTACCGAGCTCTTTGGTGTCCAAGCTAACTGTTTCACCAAGCGAGCTCCCTGAGCAAGGTTACGCAATTCAATCCCTTCGCCAGGGAGGCCACCCGTATGTTGTCTGTCTTGGTAACGATGCCCATGGAATCGTCTACGCCGCTATGACCGTCCGACGTTTGATTCAAAACGGAGACGATGGGCCTTATCTTCGCGAGGCATCTGTTCGGGATTGGCCGGCCTTCAAACGGCGTAGCATCGGCCGCTTTTGGACCTCCCACGAGCCCCACGCCGAGCGATACATCCGGTGGCTGGCACGCCATAAGGTCAATATGATCAACATTCGGGGCTCCTGGCTTTATGATCGGCAGGGGGATTCACGGAAGCGCGTCATCGATCGGATCCGCCAAATGACCGAAACCGCTGCGGATTACGGGATGCAAGCCCGGATGATCTTTCAAACCGATATCAAGGAGATTGTAAGCGACGCGGAATGGATCGGGTGTGTTAAGCGTCGGGATGGTGAGCGCTGGTTTTGCTGGACCGCAGAAAAGGCCCATCGCAAGAAGGCGAGGACAATCGCCCATTTTCTTAAGGATGCCGGAATTAATTTCTTTACTCTCCATGCTGCCGACGGTGGCTTCTACGAAGACCCGGAAACTTGGAGCGAGCGTTGCTCGCGCTGTCGAAAGGCATATGGCAACGATCGCGGGAAAGCCGGCGCCGAGCTGTTCAATCTTTATCGGCGTGTGCTGAAGCGGATTCATCCAACTTGCGACTATGAAATCGTCGCCTATCCTTATCATTACCAATTCGCCGCGAAAGGCTTCTTGACCAATCCCGCCCGATTCAAGGCAATGCCGGGACCGTGGCATTTTGAGACGTTCCAGCGCTTGAGTCGGGATCGGGACTACGGAGAGACGCAAGTCCATCGATTGAAGACGCATCATCGGAAACTGGAAAAGGCGCTTCCAGACGAGGTTGTCGTTACCTTCCGAGAAGGCGGCGCCAAAGAATTTGAGGGCGCAGCCCGCCTTTGGAAGGAACATCCAATCGATATCTGGACCTATTTTTATCGCACCGACGGTTGGCGTGGCATGTGGGAGCCACAGGCTCGCCTGGTCAAGACATGGCATCGTCCCCGACATCGGGACATGTTCTTCAATGCGTTCATTCCGTTCGGGTATGGACCCGTAAGAAAGTGGACACTTGCCGCGGCGAGCGCGGAATATAGCTGGAATACAGGTTTACCGGATGCAACCGCTTCCTTTACGATAGACAAGCGCTATTATGACGAAGGGGTGCGGACATCGACGCAATACCAGCGTACGTCGTTGATTCCCAGAATTCTTCATCGCTTTTGGGGAAAGCCTGGGATGGCCTTTCACCGGCTACTGGCGAATAACGTGTCGTTCTATTACGTCGCGAAACCGAACGATATGCTTGGCAGGGGGCACCATGAGAAATTTGCCGATCCCTATGCCTATTACTCCGAGCAGGTTGAGGCATTAAAGGACGCAAAGGGTAAGGCGGATCGCCTGATCGAGCGGGCTTCACGGAGCGTCTCGCACTTACGCGAGCGGCGTCCGGTCGCTTACGAATATGCCCTCATATTCTATTGGATGATTCATAAGGCAGCAGCCAAAGGAGAGATTGAAATGGCATTTAACCGGGCGAATTCACTTGCCGAGCAAGGCAAGCATGATAAGGCGGCCACCCGATTGAAAGCGTTGCTCAAGCGGCTTCCAGCCCTGCAGAAGGACCTTTCAAAAATGCAAAAACAGGTGATTGATGCCAATGCGCTTAAGCTGGACCCTAAGGATTTCAGTCCGAGATGGTCGGGCCATGGGCTGAAATCTCTGAACATCGACAAAGAAAGAGAAGCGGTGAAAGCGCGGTTACGAGAGCTGGAATAGGGCCAAGAGGCAACGCCTTGCTAAGATTGCCGGAAGGAACCGCAGACGCAGCATCCGTTTGAGAATACCATGCAGCAGGCAGGCACCGACACGCTCTATTTCGAAACGGGCCCATACAACCACCCGACTCTGACAGTGAGTCCCGGCGAAGAGTATCAAGTCCAGACGCAAATGACACCGGGGCCTTGGCTGGACACCCACCCGGATGGTGAGCGCTTGAGAAAAGAACTGCGCCCCAACCCGGCCAGCGGTTGCGCTTTTATCACGGGTGCAAAGCCCGGTCAAATGCTGTCGGTACGCATTGGTGAGATCGAATTGGATTCGATCGGGTTTACGCGATATCGCGGGAACACAGGGGCGATGCCGGGATGGATGGGAACCAATGGGATCGGGTGGCATGAAAAGATCGTCGAGATTCGGGATGGTCGGATTCGCTGGGACGATCGATTGACGCTGGATGCGCGTCCGATGGTCGGATTCGTCGGCGTCTCTTCGGAATACGAGACGTTCAACAATCGATGGGCCACGCGGCATGGGGGCAACCTAGATATCCAAGAGGTCACCACCGGTGCCATGGTGCATCTCCCGATTGCCGTATCGGGGGCCTTGCTCCATATCGGCGATCTGCATGCCATTCAGGGGGATGGAGAGATCTGTGGGGCCGGAGGGATCGAGACAAGCGGGCGCATTCGAGTGACCCCTTATCTCAGCGCGAAGCCGGAATCGATGCGTTGGCCACGGATAACCAATACGACGCATATCGGGGTCGCAACCCAGGCGCGTCCGGCCGAGGATGCGTTTCGGCTGGGTCTGGAGGAGATGATCTCGTGGCTTGTCGAGGATTATGGCTTTACCGCCGGCGACGCCTACCTCTATCTGGGACAAGTTCTCGAAGCCCGGGTAACCCAGTTTGTGAATCCCACCTACACTTATCTGCTGAAGGTCAATCGAAAGCATCTGCCGGAACCGCCAACCGATCGCATTTGGAATCCCACGGGTAGTATTGGCGCGGGGAGCGGCGGTGGCCAGGCCCCCCACGTGCATGATCGACAGTCGAGAGATGAGTAGTTGGGTGGTTGAGTGGCGGAGGCCGGTTTAAATTTCAATTCCCTCTCTTTATTCGCGCCCTTCGCGGGCAAAAAATTCCCTCTTAGGAGCAAAAGGGGAGGATTGCCCGCTAAGGGCGCGAATGGAGGAGTGGAAACGGGAGCGCAAAAGACAACCGGCCATCAATGGCCGGCAACGTAACGCATGTAGGCGATGAGGTCGACAATCTCGTCTTCCGTCAATGCATTCAGGAGCCCAGCCGGCATGGGTGAGACAGGCGAAGGCTTCTGCGAGACAATTTCATCACGCGAAATTTTCACCTGCTGACTGAGGTTGCGGATATTGGTGTTGATCGTCAGCTTGCCGCGCCCCAAATAGACGACTCGCCCCACCACTCGAGAGCCATCCTCCAGTCGAAAGATCGTATTCTGATAACGCCTGGGAATCGTGGCGGAAGGCTTGATAATGGCCTTAAGGAGATCCTGGACGCTAAACCGCTTCGCCACATTGGTGAGTGAAGGGCCTACGACGCCTCCCTGACCCTCGATTTGGTGGCAACGAAAGCATTGTGCTTTGGCGAACACCTTGCGCCCCCGTTTTGGGCTGGCACTCGACAAGCCGTCTTGCACCCGGGGAGCAAGCTCTTCAACGGTCCAATCCTCGACAAACCGGGCCGAGCTGCCGGAGGCGGACGAAACGCCCGTCGTTTTGCCTGTGTCGGATTGGCTTAGCAGAGGCTCGAGTCTCTTTTGCTGCTTGGCACTTAAATGCTCCATCGCCTGCTTTTTGATCGTGTCCAGGTAGCCGGGCAGGCTATGTCCCCCCTGAAACGTCTCGGCCTTTTGGAACCATTCGAAGTAGCGACGGCGGCGCTTTGGCGTCCAGCCTCGTCTCACATTCCTCAAGACGCTCGTATAATGGATCTCCGCTTCCTGAGTAAGGGCCTTGTCTCGGAGCGACAGCACTTTAGGCACGAGCTTCGGAAAATCGAGATAGGCGAAAAGCCGTGCCAGTTCCTTATTCACTGAAAGATTCTGCGACGGAAAATGAGATTTCAAGGCATTGAGCACCTGTGCGCGCCATTGTTCGGAAGGAGGTCCCATTCGGATGAATGTGAGCTGGTAGACCCTAACCAGGGCCAGCTTCTGGACGCGGCTAAGCTGCTTCCACTTAAGGCGGCTTAGTGATGCGAGGAGATCCGACTGAACATCGTTACTGCCGCAGCGTGCGACCGCTAGCAAGGCCGTCAAAGCGGCTTGCGTGTTGCTCTCATCCAAGGCGCGCCTTCGCCATTGCGACATCGGTTGATTCTCGATCGCAATGCGCGCGGCATACCGGATGAACCGGTCATTGCTGCCGAGATAGGGCCAGGCGAAATCGACGGCCTCCGAACTTTGCTTCGTATGATAACGCTCTAAACGATGGCGGATTCCCCGCTTATTCGCTTCCGGCTGGTGTCCCCGGTCGCCGGAGGCAGCGTCCGACGACTCATCCCCGACATAGCGAGCTCGGTAGAGCCTGGTCTCGATATCCCAGCCCCCCGTAATGAAATAGAGGGCTCCGTCGCGCGGGTTGACAACGATGTCGGTGACGCCCAATGGCGTTCCACTGATGAATTTCTCGTACGAGGCCGTGTAAGAAGCCCCATTCGGGGTCAGGTGCACCGCATAAACATGACCGTAAGACCAATCCCCGGCAAACAGAGCATGCTGATACTTTTCAGGAAATGCCGCGCCCTCGCCGAACGTCATCCCGGTCGGTGAACCGGGTCCGATCTCGACGACCGGCGGCAGACTGTCGGGGTAGTCAGCGGGCCACTTGACCCTCCCGTAGCGCAATCCGAATTCGCTCCCGCTTGTCAC
>JAHEOI010000293.1 GCA_018610125.1 Verrucomicrobiota bacterium | reverse complement strand
CATATCCCACCTGGCGTCGTGCACAGCTCCAAAGGCAAGATGCGCGTCTTGGTCGTCGGCATCCCCAGTATCCGAGATGACGACGTCTTCTACGCCGATAAGGCCTAAGGGTCTGGAAAAAAATAAGTGTGTCATTTGCGCCGCCCTCGGGAGACATCCCTGTCGACCCTATTAAATGCGTTGCGCCACACTAGGCCCGCGCTCCGCTGCGGGCCGCTTCCCTGGGTAGGGACCGCGGTCCGCACGTCGAGGCCGAGGACGGCATCCCTACCAGCGAAAGCGGCGCTTATCTGGTGGCTCTCCCCGCCACGATGCGCTCATCCTTCGATCCCATACATCTCGCGCCCTACCGGGCCATCGAAATTCCGGGTTGTTTTGAATCGCTCGTATTTGCCGTTTTCGGCCATTTCTTGAGTCCGCTTTAGGATCGCTTCTTTTTCACTCTGGGACATTGGCTCCAGCTCTTTGGCCAACTTGAGGTTCTTTCTCATAACCTCGATGGAATCCATCCCGCTGACGATCGTCGAGACCGGGAGGGCGGCAACGTATCGCCAGCATTCCTCGGGTGTCGCAATCCCATTTCTCAAGATGTCGCCACTGGCGCGCGTCTTCATGGCGAGTGGGGCAATTCCCCGTTTGACAAGGACAGGCAGAACCCATTCCTCAAAGCTACGGAATGACCCGTCCAGGATATTCTGCGGCATCAGCACGGCATCGAAGGGATAGCCATAGGCCAACATTTTGAGGTGGATCCTCGGCCACTTATGACCGGTAAAGCCGATATATCGAACCTTCCCCTGGCGCTTGGCCTCTTCTGCGGCCTCAATTCCCCCGCCGGGCGCAAAGATTCGGTCCGGGTCTTCATCATAGACGCATTCATGGAACATCCAGAGGTCGATGTAATCGGTCTGCAACCGCTTCAGGCTGTCCTCGAGGTGCCTCATGGCCATCTTCTTTTCGCGACCATGGTGCTTGGTCATCACAAAGGCCCGGTCGCGGCGTCCCTTGAGCGCCTTCCCGAGCCGGACCTCGCTCCGACCCTGATGATACTCCCACGCATTATCCATGAAGTTGACCCCGTTATCCATCGCCTCGTGGACCAAACGAACGCTCTCCTTATCCGTCATGCGTGAGACGCCCATGTGATAGCCGCCCACCGCCAGCAGCGACACCTTCTCGCCCGTGCTCCCAAACGAACGCATCGGCATCGGCTTCTCGCTTGCCTGGCCCGCCTCCGCGTCCGTCACCCATTGGGAGGCAACTGAGGCACCCAAGATACCCGCCATTGAGGTTTGGATGAATGTGCGCCGATCTGTCTGATTCGATTGATTGTCCGCCATATGTGCTGCCTCCGTTAGAGCCTTAACCTGTTTTTATTCCGGACCCGCTACGCTACCGATATTATGCCTTATCAGCGAGACCCCGAGCAAGCTTGGTGGAACCCCTCACCTCGATCCTCTCCCCTTCGAAAGGGGCGAGGAAGCCGACTGCAACGTGACTGCCCCGGTGACCCGCAAGTCCCTTCCCCCCTTCGAAGGGGAGCGTGAAGGTTAGGGTTAGAATGAGAGCGTGCTCTTCTTTCGCACATTGTCAGAAACACTGCATCTTTTATGTGCTAACTTGATAGCAGTGGGAGATGCTCGTCCCTCGGCCCGATGAATCCTTCGTCTAACCGGGGA
This sequence comes from Verrucomicrobiota bacterium, assembly GCA_018610125.1. Lineage (GTDB taxonomy): Bacteria > Verrucomicrobiota > Verrucomicrobiia > Limisphaerales > JAHEOI01 > JAHEOI01. Next base: position 5,917 of record JAHEOI010000293.1, on the reverse strand, counting down.
GGAGCCAAGCGCCTCAATGTCGAAAATGACGCACCCCGGTAAAGCACATTGCCAGATTTCGGGCGTCAGCGGCCTGAATGATCTCCTGATCCCGCACAGATCCGCCAGGCTGGATAGCCGCGCTCGCTCCCCCTTCGATTGCCGATATCAACCCGTCCGGGAACGGGAAGAAGGCATCGCTGCAAACGACGCTTCCCTCCAGGGGCAATACGGCATCCTTTGCCTTCATAATCGCAATTCGACTCGCATCGACCCGACTCATCTGTCCGGCACCGATCCCTAAGGTTCGATCCGGTCCCGCATAAAGGATGGCATTCGACTTGATATGCTTAACGACCCGCCAGCCGAACCACATGGCACGCCGCTCCTTTTCAGTCGGAGCCCGTTGTGTCACAGACTGCCACTCGTCCGGCGCGACCCGCTTGGTGTCGCGGTCTTGAAGCAAATAAGAGTAAAACCCGACCGATCGAAGATCCCAATCGGCGCTCGACCCAAGCTCGCGCTTGAGTCGAATCAGCCGCAAGTTCTTTTTCTTTGTCAGTTGCTGGCGGGCGTCTTCTTCAAAGCCGGGAGCGATGATGACTTCACTGAAGATCTCGCTGATCGCCTCCGCGCATTCCTTATCGATAGGCTGGTTGGTCGCAATGATCCCCCCAAACGGGGCTTGTTGATCGGTCGCAAATGCCTTGTCCCAGGCCTCGCGCAGGTTGGCTCCCTGACCCACCCCGCACGGATTGGTGTGCTTTAAAATGGCCAGCGTCGGTCGATCCCCGGAAAATTCCGCGATCAAGTGGGTTGCCGCGGTGAGATCCAGGATATTGTTATACGAGAGGGCTTTCCCATGGAGCTGCTCGAAGTGCTCGGAAAATTGTCCGTAAAGCCCGGCACGCTGGTGAGGATTTTCACCGTATCGAAGTGGCTGAACGCGCGGCGTGTCGATCCTGAGCTCGGTCGGGAGCGACTCCTCCTTGGCTGTCAAATCAGCCGTTTGGCTGACCGCACGCTCAAAATGATTCGCGATTGCCCGATCATAGGAGGCTGTGCGAGCAAAGGCCTTCCGGGCCATCCGTCGGCGAAATTCCAAGCTTGTGCCTCTCCCTTCATGGACCTGATCCGAAAGCTCGGCATAATCCATGGGATCGACAACGATCGTGACATGTTGAAAATTCTTCGCAGCACTCCGAATCATGGAAGGCCCCCCGATATCGATATTCTCGATGATCTCGCTCTCGGTGGCCTCGGTGCGTGCTGCGGCTTGCTCAAACGGATAGAGATTGACGACCACGATATCGATCGGAAGGATCCCATGCTCGCTGACGGCGCCCTCATGCTCGCGGTTACCCCGAATGTAGAGCAGCCCCCCATGCACCTTGGGATGCAAGGTCTTCACGCGTCCGTCCAAGATTTCGGGGAATCCGGTGTGATCGCTAAGCTCCGTCACGGAAACGCCCTCACCCCGCAGCATCCGTGCTGTGCCGCCGGTAGAAATGATCTCAAATTCGGAAGCCGCCAAGCTCTTGGCCAAAGCCATCACGCCTGTTTTGTCGTAGACCGAAATTAATGCTCTCCCTATTACTGACATAAACCACTATAAAACTCCTCCAAAAGATGGTTTAAAGTCAATTCGCAAATGACAAGTCAGCGATTAGAGAATCCGTTTTGGCGATACGCGGTGTTTCTTCCCCTTGTCGGCCAATTGGCCCTGCTGGCCCTGGCGGGCTGGCATTTTCGTCATGCGTTGAATCCGGACGGCATTGCCTATTTGAGGATCGCGCACTACTACGCAACCGGTAACACCGAGCTGATGGTTTCGGGCTATTGGGGACCGATGTTGAGCTGGCTGATGGCGCCGTTACTCGGCTTCGGATGCCCTCGCCTCCTGACCGCACGACTTGTCATGGCCGCGACGGCGATTGGGTTTCTCCTTGTCTCCATTCACACATTCCGGAGATTCCGCCTCCCCAATCGAGCCGTCACTGCCGGCTCACTTCTGGTGGCCTGTGCCAGCATCCTTTGGTCGGTCGAGAACATTACCCCGGATCTGCTCGTGGCGATTTGGATCCTTTTGGCTTTCAATGCGATGAGTAGACGTACCTGGGTCGAGACGCTCTCACGCCCATTCTTAAGCGGGATCCTTTGGGGATTGGCCTACCTCGCGAAAGCGGTCGCTTTCCCCCTGGCATGCCTCATGATTCCGGTCATGACGCTGATTTGGTGGCGACCGCAAGCCCATGCCGGCCGAGATTGCCTCAAAGCAGCGATCTTAACGCTTGCCGGGCTGATGATCGTGGCCACACCGTGGATTGCGATCCTATCGGCCAAATATGGCGGGGTGACCCTTTCAACCAGTGCCCCGATTGTCCATGCGGCAGCCGGCCCCGATACCGTGGAGCGCTACCCGCTGGGTCGGGAATTCAAAAAGCCCGAACCCGGTCGGCTCACTACTTGGGAAGATCCTTCGCTTCGGGAAGAACAATATTGGTCTCCGTTGAGCAACTGGCGCAACGCGCTCCATCAGATGAAACTGATTCTGCGTAACTTGGTCGTTGTCAATGCCATCCTATCGAGCATTCATCTGCTATGGCCGATTGTCGTTGCCGCCTTTGGCGGCGCCTTGTTTTGGAGCCGGTGGCGAGAAGAATGCTTCCGATTCCACTGGTGGTGGGCGTTAATACCGATCGCCCTGCTGGCCGCCCTCTATCTGCCCGCTTACTTGCCGCTGACCGAGCAACGCTACTTCTATGCCGCACTCCCATGGTCGTTCGTTGTCACTGTTGGATTGCTCAACCGTCTGGCGGCCCCGACCATTTCACACCCGACACCAAAACGATACGCGATCGTTGTCCTGGCGATTTCGTTTCTGATTCCCGTTGGGATCCGATGGATCCTCCTCCCTGCCCGCTCCGAGTCCGCTTGGCACGACGCCTACGAGCTGTCGGAGCGGCTCGAAGGCACCGACCTCGCAGGACCGATCGCCGGTAGCGGCATGCTTCCCCGGGGACGCAGCGGGCTCTACCTCGCCTTTTTTCTCAAGGAGCCTTGGTACGGCGACGCCCTCAACCCGACTCCGGACCAATTTTACAAGACCGGAGCCTCGCTTATCGTTGTTCGCCGTGACCGACCGATCCGGAAGGACCTGGCACAAGACCACCGATTCCAAAACCTCGATCAGCGTCTCTTTGATCCAGAAGAAGCAGTTCAGCGATTTCCGCTCGTTGTGTTTCAGCGGGTCGCGTTTTCCGACTCGAAGCCATGAATGTCACCGTTTGGTCGGGGAATGAAACGTGCTTTGGGGGATGGTGCGCGGTCCTGGACTTGAACCAGGGACCCCTACCGTGTCAAGGTAGTGCTCTACCGCTGAGCTAACCGCGCAACCCAACGCGTTACCAATGTTCCGTGAGGTCGGGCATTTGGCAAGTAGAAATTTAGGTGATCGAACCACTGCAAGCCGACGAGCCGGCCGTAATGAAGCTTCCAATGCTCGCCTTTATCTGGGACCTCTTCGCCGGCATGCAAGCCCGGTTCATTAAACGGCCGTCTCATTTTTTGTCGCACGGGTTTCGCCCGGGCCGATCTCAATCAAAGCTACAGTCTACGGTTTAAAGGTGTGCTGAAAACGCCTGAAGCGTCTTCAGGACGCGCGCCCCAAAAAGAGCTCCTTCTGTCGGCGGTGGGCCAGCCAGGCGGCCATTTGGGTGGCATGCTCTTCGGGCGCTTGCCCTTTCTCAACCAGGTCGCCAAGCACGGTGCTGAGGGTCCGACGGAACATCTCGGTCCTCGACCCAAAAGAGAGGAGCTTTCGGGAGTCGGTCACCATACCGGCATGATTGGCCAAGAGGTCGACTGTCGCGACGTAGCGGAGATGATCCTCGATACCGTAGGGGGAATCATTCCACCACCATGGTGCGCCGACACTGATATTCGGGAAGGCCCGGGCGATGGTGGCCAGAGTCGGCAGATGGGTCGGATCGACACAATAGAGGACGATCGGGAGTTTATCGTCGAATCGATTAAAAAAGTAATGGAGGTTTTCGACGTAATGGATGTTCTGAGTCGAGATATCGCCGCCCGAATCGAGTCCGATTTTGTGGTAGAGGGTATCGCGATAATCGCGGACGGGCCCGATATGAAACTGGGTAACCCAGCCGGTTTCGGCATTCATCTCCCCGAACTGAATCATTAGGAATGCCTTGTAATCCAGAATTTCCTGCTGATTCAAAGATTCGCCTCGGAATGCCTTCCGGTGGATCTCCTGTGCTCGGCCTTCAGACACTTCGTGTGAGTAAGGCTCTTGAACACCATGATCGCTCGCGACGCAGCCAACCTCGGCAAAATAATCGTGGGTTTTCTTAAGCGCCGACAATAATCCCTGCAGTGACGCGACATCGTCGCCGGTCTCTTCGCCAAGGCTTTTGACGGCCTCGTGCCAGGAGCCCTTGTCGATGTTCATGACTTTGTCCGGCCGCCAGGTCGGTAAAATGGAGGTCTGCTGAATCTCTTTCTTAGCCCGTTCATGGTAAGGCAGACTCAGCGTTGGGTTGTCGGTGGTCCCCATCACCTCGACCTTCATCGCTTTGAGCACCGCTTGGGGGCGCATGCTTGACTCCCGCAGCGCGGCACTCGTTTCATTCCAAATCGTTTCCGCGGTCTCCTTTGAAACCAGATCGTGGATCCCAAAGCGGCGTTGGAGGTCGAGATGGACCCATTCATAGACCGGATTGCCAATCAGCTCGGGCATGATCGAGGCCAAGGCTTCCCACTTCTCCCAATTGGAAGCATTGCCGGTAACCTTTTCTTCGGGGACGCCGCGCTTGCGCATTAATTCCCAGACGTAGTGGTCGGTGGCCCCTTGAATGACCCAAATGTCGGACCAAGGACGGTCCTCCACAATCTCGACGATGTCGGCGTGGTTATGAGCATCGACGATCGGCAAATCGCGGATATGCTCGTAAAGGCGTTTCGCTGTCTCGGATCCGAGAAGATACTGCTCTCCTAAAAACGACGATTGCTGTGTCATACTAAATGATCTTTCTCTCTCCTTGTTCTTGCGTAACGGGTGATCCAAGCAAGATCACTTCACCTGATTCAGTTCCTTGACCGTCCATGCTTCGTTACGATCCTTGGTGGCATTTCGAATGTCCCGGACTGTTTCCGGCTTGACCGGAGAAGCTCCCCCGCCCCATTTCTGTCGGATATACGTCAATGTCCCGGCGATTCGTTTATCGGTCAGATAAGGGCTGTCACGATGACCCGGCATAAAGAGGTTCCATGTCTTCCCTTTTACCTCGATTGGTCCGGACAAACCATTGAGAACAATTCGGACAAGCTTCTTGGGCGATCCTTTCACCCAGGGCGAGCCCACCAATGGCGGTGCCAGGCCGGTCATTCCCTTGCCGTTAGGTTGGTGGCAAGCCATGCAAGTCGCCTGGTATGTGACCTGACCCACCTCGAACAGCTTTTGCTCTTCTTCGCTGAGCGGCGTGGCGTTACCGCCGCCCGACTCCTCATCCTGTCCAGGCCAGCTAATCCCTTTAAGGGCCTTTTCGATCCGTGACTTGACGGCGTCCCGGTCGGACGATCGGAGCATGGCCACCGCACTCGGCTTCTCGGTGAGCTTAACCTTCTTGTCGGCGGCGGCGAGACCATCCAAAAGGGCGGCTTGTCGCCACAGCACATCCGACGGCTGCGTGGCTATCATCGAGAGGACCATGGTCACCTCGCCGGCTTTGCCGCGTTTGCGGATCAGTGTCGCCAACCGCTCCAGCACTTGAGCGTAGCCTCCTTGTTTGTCGGCCCAGGCGCTACGCTCCATCAGTTTTTGGAGGATTCCGGCCTCACGACCGCCCAATCCGCTTAACGCGGCATGGCGAATGAATCGGTCGCTCGCTTGGGAGGTCAGCAAGGAGGCCATCGCTTG
>JAHEOI010000292.1 GCA_018610125.1 Verrucomicrobiota bacterium | reverse complement strand
TTCATGAAGGCGGCTGGCAGCTCGTTGTTTTGCGGTCCAGAATTCGTTAATAAAGACCGGAATCGGCTTTTCCGTCAGGTTGGTCTTACGCTCGATCCGGGTGGCTTTTCCAAACTCGGAAAACTTGGCGAGTTCGTCGCAGAAGGCTTTTCCCGACTGCGAGAGCGGGCGCCACTGAATTTCTTCAAAAAGCTCAAGATTCGAATGCCTCATCGATGGTTCCAAGTATATCCGGATCAAAGTGAAAGTGAAAGTGAAAGTGAAAGTGAGAGTGAGAGTGAGAGTGAGAGGGGAGAGTGAGGAGAGGGGAGCAAGAGGAGAGGGGAGCAGGAGAGGGGAGCCGACTTGCGAGGCGACTGGTCCGGTCACCCACAAGTCCCTTCTCCCCTTTCCGAAGGGGAGAAGGTTAGGATGAGGGGTTGCTTTCCGTTGGCTTGTGCGGACCGAGGTTTGAGATGAGCACCTGTAGGCCTTTTCCCTCGTTGATAGGTGTCGTCCGCCACACCCTATTTCTTCAACAGTGCACAGGACATTGAATGTGGACAGGTGGCTCAGACGAGCCTCATGCCTTGGCGAGTTTGAGGCAACGCCTCGCTAAGGCAGCGTGTTTTCGTGAGTCCGCTCGGGCGAATCCGGGGTTTGATCGATGATCCGATTGCGCTCTTTGCCGTTTTCTTTGACCAGATCAAAGGCATCGTAGAGCTCGCCTGTGACCGTGTAAGCGCGGAATTTCAACCGTTTGCCTTCGATGCGGATCAATTGAAACAGTTGTGTGTTCTCGGCTGATCGCTCCATTTTGGCGTCGTAAGCTTCCCAGCGATCGGGCCGAACGGAATACATCTTGGCGCCGCTGACCGAGTTGACATAGACGGTGCCGGTTTCGGCGTCCTTGACGTTGACTGCTTGCTCCAGGTTGATTTCGCGCCCGCGAGCGTAGGTGTGGTCATGACCCTGCATGACAAGGTCAACATGATACTTTTCGTAGAGCGGTTTCCAAAGTTTCCTGAGCTTTTCGTTGTCTCGACTCTCGGCCGAAGCAAAGATGGGGTGGTGATGGGTTACCAGGGTCCATCGGTTCGGGTTTTTCGCCAAAACCTCTTCGAGCCATTCGGCCTGCGCTTTGATTCGCGTATTTGAATTTAATGCGATGATCCGCGCGCCTTGATAATCGATGTGATAAACCGTCTCTTCCAAGCCTTCGACCCCATGCTCCGGAAATTCGAATTGGGGCCGCCAGTGGATTGACAAGCCATCGGAATATTCGTGATTGCCCGGTATGGCGATGTTGGGAAGCATCCGTTGGATCCAGCCACCCGCCCGGTGCCACTGGTCCCACTCCAGGTTCCGGTGTGCCCGGTTGACCAAGTCGCCGGCGTGAAGAATGAAATCGGTGTCGGGTGATGCCTTGGTATAGGCGGCCCGGATGGCACGGGACCAATGGGAGCGGATGCCGTTCTGGGCGTCACCCAAGTAGATGAACGAGAATGGCTTTGTTTCGCGACTGGCTGTGCGCACGTGAATCCATTCGCTCCAATAGCCTTGGCCGCCAACGCGATACGCATAAAGGGTATCCGGCTTCAAGCCGCCGAATGTGACTGAGTGATAATTGGCCGCGACGTTTTCATCTTGGTGCTCTTGGGATGGCCTCAAAGCGGTGACTTCAGACTTTTGATTTTGTGCTGTGCGGCTGAACTTGGGGGAGGCTTTGGCGACCGCGATCTGGGCAATGCCGGTATCGATGTCGGGGGCGGTCCGCCAGGTGACGCTAAACGTCGTTGCCGGGTTACCTTCCCAAGTTACGACGATACGATCCGGATAGACAGTAGGGGCCTCTCTCGAGTTGCTGTGATGATGGTGCCCCTCGCTGGGATCCGCGAAACAGGAGCCGGCAAAGACGGCGCCGAGTAAAATGGAAACATAAACGGTCAAATTCAGTTTTCTCATAGATAGGCTGATTCTTGATGGCTTGGATTATTCAGGGGGGCCAAAGATTACTTCACCCGAATCACGCGATTGGCGTTGAAGACTCGGCCATACATATCCTCGGACCGGACCCAAATGCGGTGAATGCCAGGCTCGAGACCGGACGGTAGGTCCGCCTTCCAGAGATGGTGGGAGCGCATCGGGGACGGCAGCTTGCGTCCGGCGAGCTCGGGCTGCTTGGCTTCCCGTTGCTTTAGCTCAAGGAAATAGGGATCCGGCTCCCGGACTTTCTTGAGCTCGATCCATTCCCCGGAATTGCCGATTCGCATGTTGACTTCTGTCCGCTTTGAACCGCCGAAAACATTGGCATAGACTTGGTGGTTGGCGCTCGTCTCGGTCGAGACGACTTCGGGGGCATGAATGTGCATTTGGTAATCCTTGGGCCGTCGAGCCGCTTTGAAGTCCACAGTTGCCTTGTGACCGTCAAAAGTGATGATTGAATAGCCGTTGGGAGCCCCGTCCGCCATTCGAGTGTGAGGAATGCCCATGGCGTCTGGCTCACCGCTCCACCAGCTTCCCGAGACGGTGACATTCACCACGTGATGGTGGGGTCGGTCGCCGCGCCAGCCGTCATCCTTGTCCAAAAAGAAGTGTGCCTGCCAATGGCGATGCCCGGAGATCGACATCGTGTATGGGCGATCCTCGATAAGCCGGAACAGCGCTTTCCGATCCTCGGTTTCCGGCAACGGGATATGCATCATGAACATGATCAGCTCATCCTCCGGGATATGGGGCAGGAGGTTCTCAACAAACGCGAGCTGCCTGTCCCCAAGGCCGCCATGGTAATTCGAGCCGTCCCAGCGCACGTTATCGAGCACAACGAAATTCACCGGACCGTATGAGTAAGCATAGTAATTGGGACCATAGACCCGCTCGAATGTCTCGTCCGATTTGGGATCGCCTTCACTGTCGTAGTTGATGTCGTGATTGCCGATGACGTTGTACCAGGGAACCCCTATAAGGGCGATCAGCTTGTTGTGATTCGAAAAAAGAGAGAGGTCATCAAACATGATATCGCCGAGCGTCACACCGAATTCGGCGTCGGTCCCAATCAGCTCCTCAACCACATCATGGGCGATGTAGTCGAGCTCTTTTTGATCCCGAGCTTGAGGGTCCGCAAAGAAAATCGCTTCGAATTCCCCCGATTCACGATTCCGGTAGAGCGGGAAGTTGATCGACTCCGGCAACGGCCCCGTTGGCTTAACCCCCTTGTACTTCAGGTCGGGTGAGCCATCCGGTTTGTGGGTGTAATAAAATTGGGGGAGCTGCTTATCGTTAACGGGAGTCATCCAGCCGCTCGGTTTCACGACGAAAAAGTTGCAATCATCCCGCGCGGGAAGCGCCCAGTTCCCGTCGGAATCCGTCTTGGTGACCTCTCGTTGATTGGAGACCAAAACCCCTTGAATACCATCTTCATCGGCGTCCAGCTTGCCGTTGCGGTTGGCGTCTTGAAAAACCTTGCCCGTGGCCTGGTCTGCGGCGTGCAATGTGCCATGGACGGCCAATAGCAACCCGAGTGTCGGGAGAACCCATCTCTTAATCATAGTAGGGGATATTATCGCCTGAAGTTTTGTTTCTGAAAAGGGTTTTTACGCCCCCCTGCCGGCGGGATCTATCTGCACGAAGCTTTGTTTCTTCGCGCTTCTTCGTGACCTCCTGTTCGAATAGCCTTTCTGGAGAGCCCCTAAGCGGGTTGCGTCGTGTCAAAAGCCTTGCGGAGCCGACCATTTTATGCTTAAAGAGAGGTATGCGAATGCGTCTGGCAAACTGTTTTCCAATAGGTCGTTCTCTGCTCGTGGCTCTTTCGGTCTCACTTTTGGGGATGGCCGGGGCGCACGCCAATTGGCCGAATTGGCTGGGGCCGGGTCAAGACCGAAGCATTGAGCAGGGGGAGTACCCGGTTGAATGGAATCTGGACAATGTCGCTTGGAAAGTCGAAATGCCAGGCAAGGGGACTTCGACGCCTATTGTCTGGGACGAGCGCATCTATGTGACGAGCCCCTCCGACGGACTCGATACCGTCCTCGCTTACGATTTATCGGGAAACCTCGTGTGGCAGAAAGCGCTCGGTCCGGAGATTCCAGGCAAGCACCAGCAGCTCGGCTCGGGAAGCAATCCTTCGCCGGTAACCGATGGCCAAGGGATATTCGTCTATTTTAAGAGCGGCAATTTCGCCGCACTGGAGCCGGATGGCACAATCCGCTGGAAGATTAACCTGATCAATCGCTTCGGTCGGCAAGATCGTTTTTGGGATGAAGGCAGCTCACCGGTCCTAACCAAAAACCACGTGGTGAAGGCGTGGCTGCATGGAGGGGAATCTTGGATTGCCGGGTTCGACAAGGAGACGGGCGAAATGGATTGGAAAGTGCCGCGCAATTTCGATGTCCCGACTGAGAACGATCAGGTTTATACGACGCCTTTGCTTTTTGAGGACGGCGGCCGACAGGCCCTGTTGGTTTGGGGTGCCGATCATCTGACAGCGCACAAAGCCAGTGACGGTTCCACGATTTGGACGCTCGGCGGGTTCAACCCGAAATCGAAAGGTTTTTGGCCGCCGATTGCCACCCCGGTAATCGCGGATGACATTGCCGTGGTGCCGGTAGGCCGGGATGACAAACGCGTCGGCGCCATTCATGGGATCAAGTTGGGCGGGCAAGGTGACGGGGCCGGAACGCATCGGGTTTGGAAGCGTGACGATTTTCAGATATTCGTCCCCACCCCCGCCGAGTATCAAGGACGAGCTTACCTGGTGCGTCACCGTGGGCAGGTCGTCTGCCTGGATCCG
>JAHEOI010000291.1 GCA_018610125.1 Verrucomicrobiota bacterium | reverse complement strand
CCTGCGAGGCCTGTCACGGCCCCGGCGAAGCCCACGTCGCAATCAATCGGAACCCACTCCGACGCTTCCGGCTAAAAGGCAAACCGGATCCGACCATTGTCCATCCCGAACGCCTCACCCACAAACGGGCATCGCAGATCTGTGGCAATTGCCACAGCATTAAATGGTTTGAAGCCAATCAAAAATGGGCCCGTAACGGATTTCGCTATCAACCCGGAGATGATCTCGAAAAAACCACGCCGCTCGTCCGGCCCAACCAGATCGAAAAGCAACCTTGGCTTCAATCGGTTCTTAAGGAAAACCCCGACCTTTTAAAGGATTTCTTTTGGCCCGATGGAGAATTGAGGGTAACCGGACGGGAAATGAACGCCCTGGTCGCCAGTGGCTGCTATCAGCGAGGGAAGCTCTCCTGCCTCTCATGCCACTCGATGCATCGTAGCGATCCCAATGACCAACTGGCATCCGGAATGCGGGGCAATACGGCGTGCCTGCAATGTCACCAACGCTTTAAAGATAAGGTCGCCAAACACACGCATCATCCCGCTTCCAGCACCGGCAGCCTCTGCTACAACTGCCATATGCCTCACACGACTTATGGATTGCTCGGTGCCGTTCGCAGCCATGTCATCAACAGTCCCAATATCACCACCTCGATCGAGACGGGACGCCCCAATGCCTGTAACCTATGCCACTTGGATAAGACACTCGCTTGGTCGGCCCGTTACCTTGCCGATTGGTACGGCCATACGAAACCGGCATTCAATCGGGATCAAAAGCGAATCGCCGCATCGCTCTTGCGGCTCTTGAAAGGGGACGCAGGGGAACGAGCCCTGCTTGCCTGGGCATTGGGCCGGAGTCCGGCAAAGGCCGTCTCCGGCACTGAGTGGATGCCCCCATACTTGGCCATTCTCCTTGAGGATCCCTATTCCGCCGTCCGCCACATCGCCCATGACTCACTCTCCAAATTGGAAGCGTATGACGACGTCTCTTACGATTACGTCGGACCAAAGCCCGAGCGGGAAAATGCCGCCGACCAGGTACTGGCCATTTGGCGAAATCGCCAACGGCATGGGTCAACGGTCACCCCCAACACCGCCTCCAAGCCGAATTGCCTCCTTCAGCCCGACGGGGCGCTCGATACCAACACGATTCATCGCCTCCTCAAGCAACAGGATAATCAACCGATTCACTTAAGGGAATAAATGCCTCGCTCGACCTCATCTGAATTCGCGGACACAGAAACCCTCCTGGAATGGCGCAAGTACACCCACCGACACCTCCGGTTCGGATGGTGGAGCCTTTTGCTGTTCCTAAGTCTCGGGATCCTCTTGGAAGCCTTTCACGGACTCAAGGTCGGCTTCTATCTCGATGTCTCCAACGAAACCCGTCGGTTGATGTGGACCTTGGCTCACGCCCATGGCACCCTACTCTCCTTGGTGAACCTGATCTTTGCAGCCACCCATCACTTGCTACCCGAGATGACTGCCCGCCGCCGCCCGTTCGTTTCAAGCTGCTTGATCGGGGCCGCCATCCTTATCCCGATTGGATTCTTTCTCGGAGGACTCTTCTTTTATAAGCGAGACCCCGGCCTGGGGATTCTCCTCGTGCCCCTCGGAGCGCTACTGCTCGTCTCGGGGGTCTTCACGACTGCCCGAAGCACCTCCTCTCGCTCCGGCTTCTAGCTACGGGGAAAAGAGGAGGAAATTGCGAGTAAGGGGCTTGCGGTCAGGGTAAGGGGAGCGGTGACAAGTCACGCGCACTCCACAAGCTTCGCGACCTCTTACGCGCACCAGCGTGTGGAGTGCGCGTGACTTGTCACCGCTTTGGATTCAACAAGCTAGCGAGGCGTTGCCTCAGACCGCCAAGGCATGAGGCCTTTCTAAGCCACTTGGCCGCATCCAATGTTTTCTGTCTACGCCTCGCTGATTTTCCGCTCCGCGGAAGGGAAAAGAAGAATTTTCCTAGCGCCTCGCCCCAGATTCCTTGAGACTGAAAACGATGGTGAGGGCAAGCGTCAAAATTTGACTCAAAAACCTCAAATCTGCTCTGTTCAAGGAATCTAGAGGCGGACGTCGAGGACTGCCGGCACGGCCGCCCGTTCACAGCCTGCCACACCCCCTCTCAGAGGCTGCCTATCCCTTTGACCACCAAATCAAAAACGACTTTGGAAGGCTTATCCGCTCCCTTGACACCGGCATTGACGGCCACCCGAATACTTTGATGCTCCGGAGCCGGTTGATGAACCGCGGGTAAATCGCCTTCTTTTGAAGGTGCCGGACGCAGACTCAGGACGACCGGATGCCCCGAGAACGTGTCGGCACTGCTCGCCTTGACGAAAGCTTCCCGAGATTGAAGCTCCTTGCCTCCGCGGTCACGCTTGGCAGGCACCAAGAGCGCAAAATACGGGTAATCCGAGGTGCCCAAGTGGTTCCCATCTTGAGGCTTGAGCGTGTATCGCATCGTGTAGACCCCTTTGTAAATCTGGGAATCACGGTAATCCCGCTTCGATTGATGGACGGAAGCCGCCCCCAAAAGCGTCGTTTCCTCCATCGCCGAGAATGGCTCGGTCAGGGAGCTCGGCTTCGACTTCAACGGGACTGCTTCGTTGAACCAAAATTCATAAACCAGCTCGTCCCCTTCCGAAACTTGGATGGCTGCCGACGAAAGCTCTTTCTTAACCCCCTTCGCCAGCTCCTTGGGCGGGGCCTTCTCCACCCTTTTTACGGTCCATTCCGCAGCCCCGGCCACAGTCGCCGCCAAGACACAAATCACTGTCAAAACCTGCTGAAATTGAAGATAATGTCGCTTCATATCAACCTCTTCCGTCGTTAAAGAAAAGCCGGAAAACAGACCCTCCGATCCGCTCTCCGGCCTTCGCACAATGCCCTCACTCTCGGTTATTGATTGAAAGAGGCCAAATAAGCCCCTCTGTTCCGGACCATTTCCCAGGATCGATTGAGTGTTTGGCCTTGAAAGGCGGCAACTTCTGTAAACGCCGGCTGGACCTCATCCAGTGCCGAGGTCATCGGCGGGTAGAAGAGCCGCTCATTGCCGCAAAGGTCGTCTTTCTCCGTCAAACAACGGGTCGAGATGTTCACAATATCGCCCGCCTTCACCGAGGCACAACCCGGCTTATTCGGCTCGTTCAAGCTGGCCGCAATATCCGCCGACTCGACCGAGACAAATTCGGAAGCCACAGCGTCCGCCTTGGAGCGAACGAAGTCAGCCAAGGCTTTCTTCTGCGCCTTCGAGGCGCTTGAATCGGTGATGATTGCCGCTTTCCCCTGTCGAGGGTTATACCGAACATTACCGATGGTCCTATCGGTACCGATCACCGCAATGACGTTTAACCCATCAAGTTGAGTCCCTTGCCAGGAGCCTTCCCGGATCTTCCAGACCATCATGGCTGCTTTCCCGCTCAGGCCCATCTCGCCGTTGGCAAAACAAGGCCCCGTATACACATCGCACGAGCGTACTTCCAGGTAATCACCGCTCAGGTTCGATGGCGTCTCGTTGATCGCCATCACATTACCCGCGAGAACAAGCGACACCGCGCTCACTATTGCCTTCCACTTCATAACGTTACTCCTTTCCAGATAGATTGGTTGACGCCGACCCTGCACCGTACGCCACCGGTAGCGCACCGCAGCTCGGCTCTTTCAACTCTTTCTATCTAACATAGCAGGAACGTCCAGGACAGCAATCCACACGCTCGGCCGCTTCCCCGTCGGGGCCAAACGCTTCCTGCGTGCGGGCGCACCAGTAAACCCGGGAAGCCGAATCCTCCCTTTCGTCCTGCCCCGGCTCCTCGTAAAACATCGCTTTATGTCGAAGGTACTTGCAGGGGAGTTGCTTTGTGCTCGATTTTGTCTCTTGGGTCTCCATAATCAGGCCTCCTGTTCAATTCCGGCCGCGCTTAATACAGCCCGCTTCACAGCCGTTTTTGTCAATTGCACCTTGTAACGGTTGCCACTGAGAGGCTTTGCCCCAACGATGGCCGCTTGCCCGCACTCCTTGGCGGTGGGCTCGTTCAACGCCTGGCCATTCAAGCTCTGGCTCGCTTTCTCCGAATGCCACGGCACCGGAGCCACATGCCCGAGAACCACCCGTCCATCGGATGCGGTTCCTCCCCTTTCCTGGAATGCCACGGTCGCTGTCACATACGGCCAGTCGAAACCTTGTCGATGACGGACCTCATAAGTCGCATTCTTCAATCCGTGAAGCGGCACGCGAATTTCCGTTACGACTTCGTCCGGTCGGAGCACCGTTTCGCGCTCATCTTCATTCTGAGGCGTCTTGAAGAAATCGCCGGCGCCAATGGTCCGTTCCTTGCCCTTGGGCCCGACCGCAATCAGTGTGGCATCCAAGGCAATCAGGGCCGGTCCCAGGCTCGAAGGATGCACAAAATAGGCCGGTCCTTCATTGCCGAAGATCGCGTGAAACCGATTGTCTCCGTTCAATACCAGTGACTCGCCATCGTGTTGCCCAAAAAGCCCATAGCCGGATCGAAAATACCAACAACGGGGCCGTTGGCAGAGATCCCCACCCACAGTGCCATGGACAATGATTTGGCGGCTGCCGATACCTTCAATCGCCTGAACCAACGATGGGAAATGCTCCTGCGCGGTGGAATTCTCACTCACCGCTGCCAAAGGGGCCATCGCCCCGATATGTAGCGTTCCCTCTCGAAGCTCAACCTGTTGTAGGCTGGTCAGATTCTTTAGGCTGACCAGGCGATCAGGCTCCATGATCCCTTGTTTCAATGCGGTAACGAGGTCGGTGCCGCCCGCAAGGACCTCGGCCTCACCCCATTTCTCTCCAAGAAGCCCGATCGCTTCTTCCAATGTATTCGGTGCTGCGTATTCAAATGGTTTCATACAGACATCCCTCCTTTCTCGAGTGCGTCCGTCACCCGTTCCGGGGTCAATGGCAGATAGGGCACCCGAACGCCACAGGCATTCGCCACGGCATTGGAGATCGCCGCTCCGGGCGAAATCACCGGCGGCTCACCGAGCCCGATCACCCCCCGTTTCGCATATTTTTCACCTCCCATCATATGGACCCTAAGGTCGCCAACGTCCTGCAGGCCCGCCAATCGGTAAAACTCCATATCCGCATTGAGCATCGACCCGGTTGTGCGGTCATAGACCGCCTCCTCAAAGAGCGAGTAAGTGATTCCCATGATCATAGCGCCATAGACCTGGCTTTCCGCGGTCTTTAAGTCGATGACCAGCCCGCAATCTTGGACCCCGACCATTTCGTTGATGGTGACAATCCCGGTCTCGGTATCGACCGACACATCGGCCATTTGCACGCCCCCGACACCGCCGTCAATGAGCCCCTTCTCGCGACTCTCGGCCCGGTCGTTGACACCTTTCTTATTGATGGGACTCGGCCCCAGCATCGAGCACGCCTCCTTCCAAGAAACGGCCTTTGTCGGGTCCCCTTTCACGCGGATATGACCATATCGTGCCTCGAGCTCATTTGCGCTGACACCAAGCTCGGACGCCACGACATCGAGCAGCGCATTCAACGCGGAAGTGGCGGCCAATCTCGACGAAGCCGAAACTCCCCCGACCGTCGTGCTGCCTCCGGATGCCCCGGACTGCGGATAGGCACTCTTGCCGATCTTGACCTCGATGTCCTCCAGCGCCAAGCCGAGCGTCTCGGCGACGACAATGTTGATCACCGTCCGCGTGCCGGTTCCCAAGTCTTGAGTTCCGATCTTGCACTCGACCGACCCGTCGGGATGAATCGTCAGATCGCACTCGGAGGGATGCCCCAATCCGCCCCATTGGTGCATTGAAATCCCAAGACCCCGCTTGACCGGGCCCGGAGTCTTATCACCGCGTGGATGGGCCTTTTGCCGATAACCGATCATGTCGGCGGCCACGTCCAGCTCTTCCCGGTAAACATCGGGTCGCTCGGTCAATTGGGTGTTGTGACGGAAGAAATCAAGGGCGTCCATGCCCAAGGCGGCGGCCGCATCGTCAATAGCCGCCATTGTGATGAGACAGCCTTGGGGATGGTTCGGTGCTCGCCACGCCCGCTGGCCGCCGCGGTTGGTCCGGATGCGCCTTCCAACCTGACGCCAGTTCTCTACCCCCGTAAAGACATAAGGGAATGGCGGCGGACGATAATTGGCGGGCCCACCGGTCCCCCAAACTTCTTCATCCATCGCGGTGATGGTGCCATCCTTCTTGACCCCGACCTTGACCTTCGAATAAGCGGAAGGTCGGTTTCCGGCAGCCATAAGCTCCATGTCCCGATCGAGCATCAGCTTGACCGGTCGCCCGGATTGCTTGGCTAAGATGGCCCCGACAATCCCCCACTTATCATGACTGAATTTTGAGCCGAATCCGCCCCCCATGTACTGCGTGTTGACATGGGTCTTGTTACCGGGGATCCCCACCTGTTCCCCCATTTGATCGGCATACCGCGAGACATTCTGCGTCGAGGGCCATAGGTGAAGCTCGCCATCCTTGACCTCGGCAACCTGCCCATGCGATTCCATGCAGCAATGGGTGACGACCGGGAGACCATATTCGCCTTCGCTGACAACCTCGGCCCCCTTTAAGGCCTCTTCGAGATTCCCTTCCTCGCGCCTTGAAGCCCGATCATCAGCGTATTCCGGATCGTCATCGATGACTTGCGGCTTCTTGACCTCGTAATCGACCTTGATCTGCTTGACCGCCTCTTGCGCCAGCTCTTCTGTCACTGCCGCCACGGCCGCCAGCATTTGCCCGGCATACTGGACTTCGCTGCCGATGAGATCCTCATCCCGCCAGGTCGCCTTGACCCCCTTCATCGACTTCGCCCCGCTGAGATCAATTCCGTTGATCTTGGCCGATGCATGCTGCGAATACAGCACCTTGGCATAAAGCATTCCGGGACGATTCACGTCATACGAATAACGCGCCGCGCCGGTCGCCTTGACCGGACCATCAACACGATCGATCCGATCTCGCAAATAACTCCACGTCTTCTTTTCTGGCCAATTCGCGCTCGCCATCACGCACCTCCCTTCGCTGATTTCGCCGCATCAAGCACCGCTTGCTCAATTCCAGCGTAGGTCCCACATCGGCAGAGATTCCCGCCAAGCCCTCCTCTGACATCCTGAAGGCTCGGATTCGGGTTCTTGTCGAGGAATGCCGTGCATGCCACCACGAAGCCGGGAGTGCAGAATCCACACTGCTGGGCATCGTTGTGAACGAAGGCCTGCTGCACCGGATTCATCCTATCCGGCGTGCCAAGCCCTTCGATCGTCGTGATCTTTCGTCCCTCCGCCTCAATGGCCAGCATAGAGCAGGCATAACAAGGCTCTCCATCCATAATCACCGTGCACGCCCCGCAAGTCCCGCGATCGCACACCTTCTTCGAGCCAGTGAGATCGAGTCGGTTCCTCAGGG
>JAHEOI010000290.1 GCA_018610125.1 Verrucomicrobiota bacterium | reverse complement strand
GTAAAGATTTTGCTCGCCGATTTTGACGCTCTCGCGGAACCCGGGCGGGGAGGGCGAGTTAAGGATCTTGACGCCACTACCGGGGCCGGAGGTGACCGCGACCCGGGATAGTGCCGGACCTGATTCGCTTGACCCGGCCCCGATCCCCCAAACTTGACCGGGAGGCAAGGGATCGGCATCGATCGCATCGTCGCTGTGGAGCTCCGGGGTAGCAACAAACTGCTCCACCCCATCGACTCCGAGCTGGAAGCTGAAGTGGGTGTTCCGGAACTCGCTCTTTTGACACTTTCGTTGTTGTTCCTTAACTCGCCGCCGGGACTCCAAGGCCAATCTGACGACCAGCTCCAGCTCTTCGTCCGGGATTGCTTGCTCTGGGTCGGGATAGAGGAGCTTTATCAACCCGCTGATGGTCTTGTTGACCGCCTCGATGTCGCGCCCGCTAAGAGCGCCGCCGTAGCGGTAGCGGCCCTGCAAAGCACCGATCCGATTGCTCTGCCGGAGCTTATTCCAGCACTCGCTGAGAAAGTCACTGACCAAGCCAAAGTGGGTGGTGAAGTGTTGGTCTGCCTTGAGCTTGGGGAAGTCCCAACCCGGGACATAGGCGTGGATCCGATCGTGAAAGGCGGTATCGTCCCGCATCTCGGGAGGAAGCGGGCTCAAGAGGTGGCCGATCCGTTGCTGCTGCTCGACGTCGACATCGAAATTCCCCACCATGACGATGCTGCCCTGGGCGCGAATGCTTTCCCTGGCCCGGCTGAACTCGCCCGAGGCCATGTAGCCCTTCATGATATTGACCCCGTCCTTTTGGTCGAAGGAGATGCCGGCCACTTCGTCGAAGCAGACGACATCGTAAAGGCAAACCAGGCCGCGTTGACCGCTGGAGTTGTTCACAAACATCTTAGCGACGGTGGCCTTGCCTCCGGAGACCAGGTGGGAATACGGGGAGATCTGTTGGAAGAGGTGACTCTTCCCGGTCCCTTTCGGTCCGATTTCGACCAGATTGAAGTTGGGCTCGACGAAGGGAATCATCCGCAGCAGCGTGATCTGCTTGGCCCGTTCGTCCAAAGAATCCGGCTCGAGTCCCACCGACCGGATCAGGAAGTCGATCCATTGCTGAGTCGTAAACTGGGCTCTCCCTTCTCGGAGGACATCGAGGGTGCTGGCACTGGACATCTGGATGGGCCGCAAGGTCTCAATGAAGAATGGCCGGCCATTGCGCTCTTGAGCGATCACCGCATCGTAGCCAAGCGTCACTTCGGCGTAGAATCCGTCGGTGAGCATTCGCTCATGCTCTTTGACGAAACGGTCTCCAACCTGGACGTCTCGGAGGTTGAGGCTTGGGAGCTCCGCAAGATAGCAGTCATTCTTGGCATCGAGACGAGCTTTGACGAGGTCGATGAGCTTGACGCTGCCTTCGTTGCGTGCTTTGGATTTAAACAGCTCTTCCTCGCCCGTGCGGACTGTTCGATTCTCGAGCTGCTGCTCGACAATTTCCAAACCTTCCCGGATTTCAGCGTCGTCGACCGAAGCGCAGTAGCGTCCAAGCAGAAACTCGACCACGTAGGTGGGAACGGGGTAGTGACGGGCGTATTGCCGGACCAGGTCCTTGCGGACGATGTAGCCATCGAAGGCCCGGGCAGCGATTTGGTCCAACGTGTCCAATTCAATTGAAGCGGTTTCTTCCATCATGCGGACTCTCCCCCAACAAAGGTTTCGGATTTGGCAAGCAGTCTTCCGGCAGCATCCAACAAAACAACCGTCGCCGGTTTTCCACTCTTTTCTTCGTCACTCACCAAGACCGAGGCGTGCCCATCCTGTTCCACCGCTCTGACCTTCGTGATGATCGACGTGGCGCCGTCGGAGCCATTCTCTCGCACATCGGCGTAGACCTCGGTGATGGTCCCTTCCACTCGAATGTCGCACCGGAGCCGGCGCCATCGAAGGGACGCAATCGCCGCGTGTGTCCGATTACGCTCGATGCTATCGGGAGCGGTCACTGCGATGACTGGGGTTACGCATTCCTGGAGGCTGACGCCGCCGTGGGCGTACTCGTGGCCTTTTTGAAATACGCAAGCTCCCGGAGCAATGGCTATGCTTTGGAGCCGGTTCCAATGCCAAGGCACTTTCGGTACGTCCGGTTGGCTTTCTCCTTTGATTGGCGCACAGCGGGCCCACCGTCCTTCGACCAAAAACGACGGCAAATCATGTTTGGGCAGCCCACCGGGCATGAGCAGCCATCCATGGTCGGTGACCACCCTGACTCGTCGCCATCCGGCCTTTAATAGCGCGACGATCGTATCCCTCACTCGTTCCATTTCCTGGGGCAGTAAATTGGGCAGCTCTTCCGGCACATCATGCCCTCGGCGATCAACACGTCCCGCTTCGCACCATCCACGAGCGCCGTCGGAAGCCGGCCCCAAATCCATTTCATCGCGGAGCCATTGATAGCCTGCCTTTTCGAGCTCTTTCTGAAAGTAGTAAGGCGTAAGCTCTTTTCCCTCCTTTGTCGAAGGCGCCAAGGTTGATGGTAAATTTCCCCCTTCCAAAGCCCCGGAAACAGGAGAGACAGCCGGCTTGGCCGTCGGAGTGACCGTCGGTAAAGCGGCCAGCCGGAAGCCCATTTCTCTCGGGATTTCCTGATTCTCGAGCGCTTGTGCCAGATCGCATGCAAGATCGAACCGCAATCCATCGACAAACAAAAGGCATTCCCCTTCGTCGGCAGACACGGGATCGGCCTGGGGGAAGTCTTGCTTTGCACTCACTTCTTGGAATTGGGTAGCGGTCTCATGGAGCCAAGGGAGGTATACAACCCGGATGGCGACGTGCACGGCAGCGGTCTCCGACGACTTTTGTGGGATCCGGAGGGCTTCCAGCGCCGCGGCGTCGGCCTTCCATCCGGTTTCTTGGTACCAGCCGGCAAATTCCTCCACCGTTTCAAAAGAGGGAACGACCTGGGTGACCGTCGCCAAGTCATACAGTGGCCTTAGGGCTTGCGCTAACGTCGCTTCTCCGAGCTGCGCCCATACCCAATCACGTCGCTCGCCATGCTCATGCTCTAAATGACCGATACGCTCCCTCGCTTCATGGGGGGCAAGCTCTTGCAGGGACAGGAGCGACTGCCGTAAGTGGTCCTCCCGCCTTTGATTCTCCTGAGGCCAGGCCTCCGGATCAAAAGCGAGCTCATTCGAGCTGGCCTGTTCCAGTTTGTCCCGGACCTGCCGGTAAAGCTGCGGGGCCTCCCGGAAGCGCTCCCACAAATTCTCCCAAGCTTGAGAGGGCCGCTCGGCCAGCCGTTCGGCTGCATAGAGCGGGTCCTGCTTTTCAGGATCGAACCCGAATTCCTCTCGGCATTGCGAGCGAAAGGCATGCCAATGACTCTGACTCCATTCCTCCTTGATGTTATCCCCTGATCCGATCCAGGTCAGAAAGTTTCGCGGGGTATCATCGACCACGATCTTATCAAAGTCCCTCGCCTCAAGCCGGCGCCCCTGCAATTGCGCAAGCGGGGTCTTGGCCACGGCGGTCAGGGCTGCCCGAAGGGAAAGGCGGGTCGACTCATCCTGTGCCAATTCCAGGTTGAG
>JAHEOI010000289.1 GCA_018610125.1 Verrucomicrobiota bacterium | reverse complement strand
GGTCGCTCTGACGACAGTGATTCGGCAGATCGAGAAAGAGCTTGGAAAAGAGGCGAAGATTGAGTATAAGCCTTTTCATAAGGCTGACTTGAAAGAGACTTGGGCGGATATCGAAAAGGCAAAGCGTATCCTGGGATGGGAACCGGAGATCTCCTTGGAGGAAGGCCTCCGTCGATCGGTCCGATGGTACCTCGATAACCGGCATTGGCTGGCCGATGTCTCGGTGTGATCGACCCTCCCGTTCTCCCGGACGTCCCACTTATTTCTTCCTCCCCCTCTTTGGAAACTCGGGGACGACGTCCCTATCAGGCTGCCCTCCGCCAAACAAAATGACACCGTACCAAAACCTTGCATCCGACCGTCAAAATGGGAAAAATGGCGTTATGCCGATAAGATGGATCATTCTCTCTCTGCTGCTGGCGACATCGGGATCGCTCCAGGCGCGCGACTTCGATGCCAAAGCGGCGCTCGACCGAGCGACTGAATTTTTGCGGTCGATCGATACCAAAGGTGGCTACGTCGGAATGTATTCGCTCGATCTGCAAGAGCGATTTGGTGAAGCCAGGTATGAAGAAGCGAGCAAGGACCAAATCTGGGTGCAGCCGCCGGGGACCCCGAGCGTCGGGAAAGTCTTCTTGCGGGCTTACAAGGTTACCGATGATAATCGGTACCTTGCGGCTGCGGTGGATGCCGGCAAGGCGCTTGCGTGGGGACAACGAAAGGAGGGTGGCTGGGACCACCGGGTTGAAGTCGATCACATGGATCCCAAAACGAGCCTCCCGCAACGCAAGAGCGGCCATTGCACCTTCGATGATGAAATCAGTCAGGGGGCGCTTGATTTTTTGATGGATCTCGATCGTGTCGTCGACCACCCATGGCTCCGCGATTCAATCCGGCTCGGTCTTGACTTCATGATGAAGGCCCAGTTTGACAATGGTGCTTGGCCGCAATGGTTCCCGTTAAGAGGTGGGTACCACGATTACTACACCTTCAATGACCTGGCCATCAACGACTGCATCAATGTCATGCTTAGGGCTTACCGTCAGTATGGGAAAGCGGCCTATCTCGAATCCGCCAAGAAGGGGGGCGACTTCATCATTCTTGCCCAAGGGAAGCGCCCGCAAGCCGGTTGGGCTCAGCAATATGCCCCGTCCGATGAAGCGAGCCTCTCTTCCCCGCGATTCCCCGCGGAGGTCCAACCGGCGTGGGCTCGATCCTTTGAGCCCCCGGGCGTCTGTAGCGCTGTGACTGGCCGGAACATCCGATCCCTTATCACCCTTTACCAAGCGACGGACCAAACACGTTTCCTCAAGCCGATCCCGGCGGCGATCGATTGGCTGGAAAGCTCAAAGCTCGATAATGGCAAGTGGGCCCGGCTTTATGAGGTCGGCACGAACCGGCCGATCTATGGCGATCGCGCGAGCGACGAGAAGATCATTTATGATTACGAGGAAGTGAGTCGGCGTGAGCGAACAAGCTACGGCTGGCAAGGGAAGTTCGGGATCCCCGCAACCATTCAACGCTACAAAGATTTCATGTCCGATGAAGGAGCTCGAGATGAGCCAAAGCGGTCCGCGGCATCGCAGCCGGTCTCCGATACGTTGGAGAAGCGGGTTCGGAACGTCATTTCAAGCCTCGATCAGCAAGGCCGGTGGATCACCAATGACATGATCAAGATTGGGACCTTCGTCGAGAACATGAATCTCTTATGCGATTACCTGGCAAGCCGCCCTTGATAGGGACGTCGTCCCCGACGTCTGACTTTTTTCAGGACCTTGAACCTTGAACCTTGAACCTTGAACCTTGCACCTTGCACCTTGCACCTTGAACCTTGAACCTTGAACCTTGAACCTTGAACCTTGAACCTTGAACCTTGAACCGCGCCGCCGGCGCCGAAACAAACCATGCGCATCTTAGTCACTGGAGGGGCCGGCTTTCTGGGCAGTCATCTATGCGAGCGTCTGCTCAACGAAGGCCACGAGGTCCTTTGCTTGGATAACTTTTTTACCGGACGGAAAGATAACATCCAGCATCTGCTGGGGAACTTCCGGTTTGAGCTGTTCCGTCACGATGTGGTCGATCCGTTTAAAGCGGAGGTCGATCAGATTTACAATCTCGCATGCCCGGCGTCGCCGATCCACTACCAATACAACCCGATCAAGACAACCAAGACCTCGGTGATGGGGGCGATCAACGTCTTGGGCCTGGCCAAGCGGGTGAAGGCCCGCGTGTTACAGGCCTCGACTTCGGAGGTTTACGGCGATCCCACCGAGCATCCGCAAACCGAAGCGTATCGCGGGAATGTCAATCCGATCGGCCCACGTGCTTGCTACGATGAAGGCAAGCGATGCGCCGAAACCTTGTTCTTCGATTACTATCGGGAAAACGGAGTCGACGTTCGTGTCGCTCGCATCTTCAATACATTCGGACCCCGGATGCTTCCCAATGACGGACGCGTGGTTTCGAACTTCATCCTCCAGGCGCTGAAAGGCGAAGACATCACGGTGTATGGCGATGGATCCCAAACGCGATCATTCTGTTATGTTGATGATTTGGTCGATGGGATGTACCGGCTGATGAGCCAGACAGAAACGGTCGGTCCCATAAACTTGGGCAATCCCGGCGAGTACACGATGTCCGAGCTCGCGAACCGAGTGATCGAATTGACCCGGAGTCGTTCCAAGATTGTCTATTACCCGTTGCCGGAAGATGATCCCCGACAGCGACAGCCCGATATCGCACTTGCCCAAAAATACCTCGGGTGGGAGCCGAAATGCCGGCTTGACGAAGGATTGAAAAGGACCGTCGATTTTTTTAAGGATCGATTTTTCAGTGACACATGAAGCGGGCGTTAGTGACCGGAATTACAGGGCAGGATGGCTCGTATCTGACAGAGATCCTCCTCGAAAAAGGATACGAAGTCCATGGCGTGATCCGTCGATCTTCCAGCTTCAATACGGGCCGTATTGACCATTTGTACCAGGATCCGCATAACCCGGATGTGCGGCTGATCCTGCATTATGGTGATCTCAGCGATTCGGTTCAAATGGTCAAGCTGCTTTACGAGCTCCAACCGGATGAGATCTACAATCTCGGGGCTCAGAGCCATGTCCGGGTCTCTTACGATATCCCCGAGTATACCGGCGACGTGGATGGTCTGGGGGCGTTAAGGATTTTGGAAGCGATTCGAGAGACCGGATTAATCAAAAAGGTGCGTTACTACCAGGCATCGTCGTCGGAGATGTTTGGCAAGACGGGTGAGGTCTCCCAAACCGAGCAGACGCCGTTTTGGCCGCGCTCACCCTATGCGTGCTCCAAGGTCTACGCCTACTGGCTTACCGTCAATTATCGCGAGGCCTACGACCTGCACGCGAGCAACGGGATCCTCTTCAATCATGAATCGCCTCGGCGCGGAGAAACATTTGTCACCCGCAAGATCACTCGGGCGGCCACCCGGATCAAGCTGGGCCTTCAAAAATCGGTCTATCTCGGGAATCTTGACGCCAAGCGAGATTGGGGCTATGCCCGGGAATATGTGGAGATGATGTGGTTAATGCTCCAGCAGGATCGTGCCGATGATTATGTCATCGCGACCAATGAAACCCACAGTGTTCGAGAGTTTGTTGAAGAAGCATTTGCTCTGCTCGACCTCGATTGGCGGCAATACGTCAAATACGATCCTCGATACGAGCGCCCGGCAGAGGTGGATTACCTGGTCGGCGACCCCGCCAAGGCAAAGCAACAGCTCGGTTGGGAGCCGAAAGTCCGCTTCAAAGAGCTCGTGCGGCTGATGGTTGAAGCGGATCTCGAGCTGGCTCAGGAAGAGGCCGGCCTTAAGGACTACCGAGATGCTGTGAAGGAAAAATTCAAGAAAGAGGAGATGCTGGTCAGGCGCGGAGCAATACCTAACGGAACCGCAGATGAGTAAATGAAGGAAGATTACTTTCGGGATGATCGATAAGAAGATTTACATTGCGGGCCATCGAGGGATGGTCGGAAGTGCCCTCGAACGGCGCTTCCGAGCGGAAGGCTGCCGTCATCTGCTGTTGCGTTCCCATCAAGAGCTTGATTTGACGTCGCAAGCGGCTGTCAATGATTTTTTCCAGACCGAGCGACCAGAGATTGTTATTGTCGCGGCGGCCAAGGTCGGTGGCATTTACGCCAACAAGACTTATCCGGCCGAGTTTCTCGATGACAATCTGGCAATCGCCTCCAATTTGATCCGGGCTGCTTACGAGGCCGGGACGGAACGGCTCCTTTTCCTCGGCAGTTCGTGTATCTATCCCAAGCATGCGCCGCAGCCAATGACCGAGGATGCCTTGCTTACCGGGCCGCTCGAGTCGACCAACGAGGCTTATGCCATTGCCAAGATTGCCGGGATCAAGCTCTGTCAGGCGTTCCGACAGCAATATGGGGTCTGCTTTCATTCGGCATTGCCTAGCAACCTCTATGGGCCGGGCGATAACTACCATCCCCAAAATTCGCATGTGCTGCCGGCGCTTATCCGCAAGTTCCATGAGGCGCGTGAGGCCGGCGACGCCAGTGTAACCGCATGGGGCAGCGGACAGCCCCGGCGTGAATTCCTCCATGTGGATGACCTGGCTGACGCCTGCCGGCATTTGCTTCGGATTTCGGAGCCGCCTGACTGGGTCAATATCGGCACCGGTACCGATGTCTCGATTGCCGAGCTGGCGGAAACGGTCCGAGAGACAGTCGGATTTCAGGGCGAGATCGATTGGGATACCACCATGCCTGATGGAACACCGCGAAAGTTGCTCGACGTCACCAAGATGAAACGGCTCGGCTGGGAGTCGAGAATCTCGCTAAAGCGCGGCATCGAGCAAACCTACCGGGCATTTTTGGATGAGCGCAGCCGAGCGACGGTGCGCGCGTAGTGGCGATGCCCCCCTGATAGGGACGCCGTCCCCGGCGTCCTCTTCTCCAAGGTGCTTTTTTTTTATTAACAGAATCCCCTCATCCTGACCTTCTCCCGTTAAGAAGAGGAGAAGGGACCCGGAGCTTGCCGCGCTTACCGTGCCGTTC
>JAHEOI010000288.1 GCA_018610125.1 Verrucomicrobiota bacterium | reverse complement strand
GAGAGTGAGAGTGAGAGTGAGAGGGGGAGTGAAAGGGGGAGTGAAAGTGAAAGGGAGACTGAGAGTGAGAGTGAAAGGGGGAGTGGCGAGTGGCGGAGTGGCGGAGTGGATGAGGAGCGGCTTGTCCTTGATGCTTCGCTTTTGACGGGAAAGCCGGTTTTCGAGTATACATTCTGGCATGAATTCACCGATCCCTATCTGGAGCTGTCGCAAAGTGGAGGCATCGACTGAAACGGCCGAAAATTCGCCGTTTTCATGGGGCTTGATGCGCTTACCTCGAGGACCGACCTTCACCGGAGCCGGTTTCGGGCGAAGTGGGAAACCGTCCTGCGAGGAGAGAAAAAGCCGGGCGTTGACACTCTGCATTGCCTTGCTCTTGGCATCGCTCGCTATGCCGGTTGGGGCGGCCGAATCGAAGGCAAGCCGACCGAACATCGTTTTCATCGTCGCCGATGATCTCGGTTACGCCGAACTGGGATGCTATGGGCAGGATAAGATCCGGACGCCGAATGTGGATAAGCTCGCGTCGCAGGGCATGCGGTTTCTCCGCCATTACAGCGGTTCGCCGGTGTGCGCGCCGTCACGATGTGTGCTTATGACCGGAAGGCATCCTGGACATGCCTATATTCGATCCAATAAACCGGCCAAAAACGGGCAGGAGCCCATTCCCAATGGCACAGTGACACTGGCCGAGCTGCTCCAAGAGCGAGGGTATGCTTGCGGTGCTTTCGGCAAGTGGGGGCTTGGGTATCCCGGGTCGAAAGGCGACCCGCTCAACCAGGGATTCGATCGCTTTTTTGGCTACAATGACCAGCGGCACGCCCATAGCTATTATCCCGGTTACCTTATCGATGACGACGGCCGCGTCGATCTGAAAAACAATCCGCCGCTCAATGGCCATGAAAATATGCCCGAGGGGGCAGATCCGACCGACCCGGAGAGCTATGAGCGGTTTCAAGGGAGTGACTACGGTCCGGACCGAATTTTTGAACAAGCGCTCGACTTCGTTCGCAAGCACCAGGACCGACCGTTCTTTCTCTATTATCCGACTATCGTGCCGCACTTGGCATTGCATGTGCCGGATAGCTCCCTGGCGAAGTATAAAGGAGAGTGGCCGGATCCACCCTATACCGGCGGGCATGGCTACTCGCCGCATTACGCGCCGCGGGCAGCCTACGCCGCAATGGTCAGCCGGATGGATCGAAAGGTCGGACGCCTGATGGAGCTGCTAAAGGAACTTGGGCTCTCGAAGGAAACCATTGTGGTGTTCACCTCGGATAATGGGCCGACCTTTGACCGTCTCGGCGGGAGTGACAGCTATTTCTTCGAGTCCAATGGGATGCTGAAAGGATTGAAAGGCGAGATTTACGAAGGCGGTGTGCGGGTGCCGATGATTGTCCGCTGGTTGGGTCGGGTCGAGCCGGGGACGAAAAGCCGCCGGATCACTGGGTTTGAGGATTGGATCCCGACCTTGCTGGAGCTGATCGGGGCTGACGGAGCGACCCCTCAGAATGTGGATGGCATCAGTTTCGCCCCGACGTTGCAAGGTAGCGAGCAGCCGAAGCGGCCGTTCCTTTACCGGGAGTTTTACGGATATGGCGGAAAGCAAGCTGTCTGGCAAGGGAAGTGGAAGGCGGTGCGACGCAATATCCGACGCGGGAACATGGAAATGGAGCTTTACAATCTGGAGTGGGACGTTGCCGAGCGAAACGATATCTCCGAAGAGCACCCGGACATCGTGGACAAGATGCGGGGGCTTTTGAAGCGGGAGCATGAGCCATCGGAGTTGTTCCCGATGAAGGCGATCGATTAGTTTGCTTGATAAAACGGAACCATCGGGTTTTGTTCTTTAAGTAATGAAACTGTTCTCAAGAACGAAAGAGGTGCGCCTGACTCAGTGGGCTAAAAGCGCCGGTTGAGCCGCCAAACGAGGTCCGGGCGACCTCCGAACAACGCTGAGCAAGCTCAAGAGCGGAACGCATGCGGACACGCTCGTCGACGCGTCGACGTTTGACGATGCCGCCGTGATGCGGGCTCGCAACGATTTGGCGGTCATCCAGACGGCGGACTTTATTACGCCGATCGTGGATGATCCTTACTTTTTTGGCAAAATTGCCGCTGCCAACTCCTATTCGGATATCTACGCGATGGGGGGAAGCGCCCTCTCGGCGATCAATTTGGTCTGTTGGCCACCCGGATTGGATGAAGCCTGTTTGGAAGCGATGTTGCAGGGGGCGAGTGAGGTGGCTGCGGAAGCGGGCGCTCCGATTATCGGCGGGCATACCGTGGCCGACGATGAGCTGAAATATGGGCTGGCTGTCAACGGCACGGTTCATCCGGATGCGATCGTCCGCAATGTCGGGGCCCAGGCGGGTGATGTTCTGTTTCTGACCAAGCCTCTCGGAACCGGAATCCTCTCTGTTGCGCTTCGAAAAGGGCATTTGGATGCATCCGAATCGGATGCGATGATCACAAGCATGTGTCGGCTCAATAAGGAGGCTTCGGAAATGGCCGTGGCGGTCGGTGCACGAGCGATGACCGACGTTACCGGGTTCGGTCTGGCTGGACATCTGGGGGAGATGCTTGGGAATGACGACCAGCTCGGTGTGAGCTTGAATGCGGAGAAGGTGCCGCTTTTGCCCGGGGTGAAGGCCTCTCTCGAGAAGGGGTATGCTACCTGCGGGGCGGCCCCGAATCGCGAAGCCGTGGGTGAGCGCATGCATATCGAGAAAGGCCTGAGCTCCGAATTGGACTTCGAATCGATTCTCTGCGATCCCCAAACTTCCGGTGGGCTATTGATCGCAATGCCCGAAGCGCGTACGGACGATTTTCATCGGGAAGCCCGCCACCGAGGCATCGACGTGACCGAGATCGGGCGATTTAATAGGTCCGGTCGGATTGAGGTAACGGCATGATAGGTCGCCTCAGTGAATGAGCCGGTAGATTAAGGCCTTCACCGCGTTGGCTTCGGTTTCAGGCTGAAATGCCGGTTTGAGCCGTTGGCATTGCTGCCGAAGCTCCTCACGAAAGGCCGGATCGCGCTCGAATCGCATGAGCTGATCCCGTAACGCGCGGGTTTCGCTCGCGGGGAAGTAGCCGGCATACTCCTCACCCAATAGTCCGACGTTACCGGGAATATCCGATGCCAAAATCGGGAGGTCGGCTTGAATGGCTTCGGAAATGACATTGGCGCCCCCTTCCATGATCGAGCTGATGACCAGTAAATGGGACGTTGTGAGCGTTTTCTCGACTTCGATCCGATCGGTTTCACCGACCCAGTCGTAGCGGGGATTCTGAGATGTCTCTTGATTGGCGGCCTCGGCCCATTCGGAATTGTAAGCCCGGCCCAAGTGCCGGACCCGGATGGCGGATTCAGCGGGTAAATGACGTGCCGCGTATGCGGTGCGTAATGGGTCTTTTTCTTCCCTGAGGTGAGCGATGACCGAAACCTCCAAGTGCTCATGGCCGGGTTTTCCTCGCGATGCCGGTTCCGATGCCGATTGCAGGATTATCTTGACCTTATTGCGAAAGCGTTCCGGAATGGCGTCCCCGATCCGATGATGAAGCCCCACCAGTACCGTGGCTGCTTCCAATGATTGCGTCGTGACATCGGGATCCCGGTGTAGGTGCTTGTAAATGTCTGTTCCCGTCAGCAAAACCACCAAGGGCGAGGCCGGATTCTCCCGGCGGAACCGCTTGATGATCGACGCGTTCCGCCAGGCATGGAGCGCGATCATGAGATCGATCGGTTCCTCCGGGTAGCTTGTCGTGACCTGGACATCGTAGCCGAAATCGGATAAGAATGTTGCCCAACGCTCGGTTGTGGTACGGTTGCCACCGACGTTCCCCTTGTTGGCCGGTGTTACAAGATGGATTCGCATAAAACGCTGTGATTAAAGAAAAGGCGTGTTCCATTTCCGGAAAGCGGAAATTTGCATCAGGCTCGGTTGAAAATTCCTTGCGACCGAGATTGCCCGTTGAACAAGCCGGAGCGAAAACTTGACGTCAATGCTTTCCTTTTGGAAAATCCCATCACCTAAGGTAAGCTGCCTAAACCAGGGACAAAGTCAATCGTGATCTCGGACGAAGGGTAAGTATGGCAAGCAATCGGCAATTTCCTCCGACCCAACGTGTGTCGACCGAATACCTGACACGGATCCTCGAAAGCGCTCAAGAACGGACCTTAAGCTTGGTCAACGATCTCACAGCGGAGCAGAAGCACGGTGTGCAAGCCCCTGGGTTGAACCCGTTATGGTGGGAGATTGGGCATATCGCGTGGTTCCATGAAAAGTTTATTCTCCGCGACTTGGATGGCGAGAGGCCGTGTTTCAAGCATGCCGATGGTTATTTTGACTCGTTTCAGGTCGGGCATGAAGCACGCTGGCGCCTGGCTTCCGCCGATTTGAGCACGCCGTTGGATTATCTGGATCGGGTGCGCAAAGCGCTGATCGATCGTTTGTCAGGCGGATTGGCGAGTGAGGCCGATAGCTACTTTTATCAGTTGACGACCTTTCACGAGGATATGCATCACGAAGCCTTTATTTACACGCGGCAACGGCTTGGATATCCCCGTCCTTCTTTTGTCGCGGATCCGCCTGGACACCTGGAGAACGCCGGGCCGTTGCCCGGGGATGTCGCGATTCCGGGTGGGCTGCATTGGCAAGGATCGGATGAGCATGTCCCATTCAGCTTCGATAACGAAAGGCAGATGCACCCGATGGAGGTCGGCCCGTTTCAGATGGCACGGGCACCCGTCACGAACGAGGCATTTGCCGCGTTTATCGCCGATGGTGGCTACGAGCGCCGGGAATTTTGGTCCGAAGAAGGATGGCAATGGAGGTGCTCAAACGAGGTGCAGGCCCCTGCCTATTGGCAGTCGGATGGCCAAGGCGGTTGGCGAGTCGCGCGTTTTGATGAAATCGTGGCGCTGAGGCCGTACGAGCCGGTTGTCCATGTGAGCTGGTTTGAAGCCAACGCCTATTGCTCGTGGGCCGGACGGCGGCTACCTACCGAGCACGAATGGGAAGTGGCAGCCTCCCGCAGGTTGTCCGATTCGGGTGAAGGACTGAGCGAGGGGAAACGGCTCTACCCTTGGGGCGACGATGCGCCCGCGGGCGAAGTTGCCAACTTGGATGCCGGCATTTATGGTCCGGTTGATGTCGCGGCTTTTTCCAAAGGTGAAAACGCTTTCGGGTGTCGCCAACTGCTGGGGAACGTCTGGGAATGGACAGCGAGCTCGTTTCGTCCTTATCCCGGGTTCGAGCCGGACCCGTATAGAGAATACTCCGAGCCATGGTTTGAGAAGGGTGACAATAAAGTGTTGAGAGGTGGGGCTTGGGCGACACGCAGTCGGTTGATCAATTCGAACCATAGGAATTTTTTCACTCCCGAGCGTCGGGATATCTATGCAGGGTTTCGAACATGTGCTTGAAGTGGGCACCAGACAATTCATTCAAGGCTGAAAGTGGGAAGGGAGAAGCAATGGAAATGAAAGGGAAACTGACACCGAAACGGTTTTTTAGGTGGGGATGTGTTGTCGTCGGGATCACGGGCGTCTCTGTCTTGATTGGGTCGATGGGGCGAACCAATGACAGCAGCCCGAGTAAAAAAGTCTCGGGGACGACGTTTGCTCGCTCGGATAGCAAGGGATCGAGTGCCGGCGTATCTAAGGCAAATGCCGCCCCACCCATTGAGCCGGTGCGGTCTCGTGTCTTTGATTTTGTCTACACGGCCACGGTCCAGCCGAGTCCAAATTCGAGAAAAGGAGCCGTTGATCTCTTCCTACCGCTTGCCCGCGATACCGAACGTCAAGAAATCCTACAACGGCAGATCGATGCGCCGATTGAAGGCAAGATTCAGACGGAAACGACGTATCAGAATCAGTATTGGCACGCGAAATTAACGGACCTGCCGAGTGATCCGTTGACGATTACGGTGAAATACCGTGTCAAACGAAAGGCGCATCTTGACACAAGGCTTGAAACCGGCAATGCGGAACAGTCGCGTGGAACGGCCCTTGATCGCGAGCGGTACGATTTGTTTCTCAAGCCGAACCGGCGCGTTCCCGTGGAGGGGCCATTGATTGAAGAGCACTTAAACCGCCTCAATTTCACCGGGGCGAATTCGAAGTTGGCGATGGCTCGAGAGATCTTTCAGCATGTTGTCGATGTCATGGAGTATAAGAAGGTTGGAACCGGCTGGGGCAAGGGAGACACTTATTGGGCATGCACGAAAGGGTATGGGAACTGCACCGATTTTCATGCTCTCTTCACTTCACTGGCCCGTAATCGAGGTGTGCCGGTGAAATTCAAGATCGGCTTTCCGGTGCCGATTGGGCGATCGAGCGGAGAGGTCGACGGGTATCACTGCTGGTTGAATGTGGCATTGCCGGGCAAGGGATGGCTGCCGATTGACGCCTCAGAGGCGAAGAAGCATCCGAAGCTCCGCGATTTCTTGTTCGGCAATCAATTGCCTGACCGGATCGTCTTTACTCGCGGCCGCGACCTTGAGCTGGGATCAAATCACGACACCGGACCGCTGAATTATTTCATCTACCCTCATGTTGAGATCGGGGATGAGGAGTATGATGATGTATCGACGTCATTTTCATTCACCGAAGTCTCCAGGGGGCAGTGAAAGTGAAAGTGAAAGTGAAAGGGGAAGTGAAAGGGGGCAGTGAAAGTGAAAGGGGAAGGGGAAGGGGAAGGGAAGAAGGCTTCCCCCTGCAGAACAGTGTTAAATTGAAGTCAGGACTTCGCCATTCGCAGCCTTCTGATTCCTTGATGCTCCCCGTCGGCAGGGGAGAAGGTTAGGATGAGGGGTTTGGCGCTCGCGCTTGCACAAAACCAGAGCTGGTCACTTTTTGTGTGCTGGCTATGCTCCTTCATCGCGCCTTGCCGGAAGCCAAAAATGGCCGGATCAAATGGCATACAGATTCGTCGCCCGACGCCTAATCTCCGGCTCTCCCCGGCCTCGGCACGCGTTCGACCGATGGCTTCAGTGGAATATTTGGCTCCCGGGAGCCCTCTTGACTGGAAGAGCGACAGAGCGTGTCGCAAGGTGGGCCGACATCGGGACAGATGCCGGAACGTAGTCGAGAGATTTGAAGAGATTCGAGAGACGTTAAGGGATTTATGGCTGAAGCAGTGACAAGGGCGAAGGTTTTGAATGATCGTGTGGTGGGGTGGGTGGAGCTGATTTCGTGGCTGTTGATTGCGGCGGGTCTGATTTCGGTCCTGCAAGCGTTGCCGGTGAATCGGTTGATTGAGGCTGTGACTGGCTGGGTGCAAGGATTCGGTGTGCTTGGACCGATCGTGTTTGCGGGGGTGTACATCGTTGTGACTGTCCTGTTCCTGCCCGGGTCGCCGTTTTCCATTGCTGCAGGGGCGCTCTTTGGCTTGGCCGAGGCGTTCCTTGCCGTGTTGGTGGGGGCGACCTTGGGGGCCGGAGTGGCTTTCCTCATCGCACGCTATGCCGCACGCAACGCAATCGAGCGTCGACTCAAGGGCTATCCAAAGTTCAAGGCGGTCGATCGAGCCGTTGCGGAGGGGGGCTGGAAAATCGTGGCTCTGTTGCGCTTGTCTCCAGCGGTGCCTTTCAACCTCCAAAACTACCTTTACGGACTGACAGCGATCCGTTTCTGGCCTTGCATGTTGGCAACCGCCGTGGCGATGATCCCGGGGATCTTTCTTTACGTGTATGTCGGCTATGCGAGTCGAGCGGGCTTGGAGGCTGCGACGAGCGGGGAAGCGGAAGGTGGTTTCGGCCGGTGGATTTTACTGGGGGTTGGGCTGGTCGCGACGATCGTTGTGACGGTGTATGTCACCCGCTTGGCGCGACGGGCGATTCAATCCCAAACCGATGTGGAATCGTTCGAGTCCAATGAGGAGAAAGAGGAGCCTGTTTCGAACGAGCCCACCAAAGCTGATCTTCAGTCTGGCCCGGGACGGCATTCCTGGGTCAAAGCAGGCGGATTGGCAACCGTGGCGGTCGTGATTTTTTTCCTGGGAATCTCGGTTCAGTTGCGGGCCGATTGGCTGACGCAATGGTTTGGCCCGCCTAAGGTCACCATGACCGAGGCGTATGCGCCCAAGCCGTCCGGACCGACATTTGATCACAGCCGGCTTGATCGGATCTTGAAGCGCTATGTGGACGCAAACGGCGGAGTGGACTATTCCGGACTGGCGGAAAACCCGAAGCCGCTGCTCGAATACAATGCCTCGCTGGAAGACGCCCCATTCGATAAGATGGGGCGAAACGAGAAGCTCGCGCTCCTCATTAATGCCTACAATAGCTTCACGCTCGAATTGATCCTTGAGTGGCTTGGGCGAGGGATCGACTCCATTAAGGATATTCCCAAAGACCAACGCTGGCAGGATGCCAGATGGAATATCGGCGGCCATGTCTGGAGCCTGAATGAAATCGAGCATAAGCGAATTCGACCGCATTTTCAGGAGCCGAACGTGCATTGGGCATTGGTATGTGCGGCGGTTGGGTGCCCGCCGCTGCGCCGGGAAGCCTACAGCGGAGACAGGATCGAAAAGCAATTGACGGATCAAGCCCGGCGTGTCCATACCAACGAATCACGCTGGTTTCGGTATGACCGCTCAAATGGGACGATTCATCTGACGCCCTTGTACAAATGGTATTCCAGTGATTTTGAACAGGCTGCCGGCACGATACTCAAGTACGCAGCGCAATATTTTAAACCGCTGGGCGAAGATTTAAAGGCAGGCAAGCGACCTGCAGTCCGCTGGCTTGATTATGACTGGTCCTTGAACAGTCAAAAGAATCTGCCCTGACCTATCGACGTCTACGTAAGATCGAAACGGATTGGCTACGAGGATTCGCTTCGTTTGAGGGGGCGGATCAAAGATCGGATTGGTTGGCAGCGACT
>JAHEOI010000287.1 GCA_018610125.1 Verrucomicrobiota bacterium | reverse complement strand
TTGAAGGGACGGCCGTTGCGATATCGCGGGTCGGGGACGTGTCCAACGTCTCGATGGTCAGTGATGCCCTGGCTAAGGTGGGCCTCGGTACTGAAGAGGAAGGGGGATTGCGATTGGCTCTGACCGACGATTATCTACGGCCGGAGCTGGCGGAGATCAATGCGGACGCGGTTAACCGGGGAAGGCCATGGCTATTGGCCAAGCCGGACGGTATCATTCTATGGGTGGGACCGCTTTTTGTTCCGGGTATAACCGGCTGTTGGGAGTGCTTAAGGCAACGGCTCAAGATGAATCGATTAATCGAGAGCTATCTGCAATATCGGTATCAACAGAAGGAGCCCTTGCCGTTGCCGGAGGTCGGACTAGAGAGCGCCGAAGCGACGGCGTCGAATTGGATCGCGACCGAAGTGCAGCGCGCGATGGCCATCGGCTCGAAGAGTCCACTGACGGGATACGTGGCGACGTGGGATTTTGCCACCCTGGCATTTCAATGGCACCGGCTTGCCCGACGTCCTCAGTGCGGTGTTTGCGGCGACGCGACGCATCAATCAATGAGAGCCGAGCCGATTCGGCTTCAACATCGGTCGCTGCATAGCGTGAATGAAGCGGGATCCCGGGTCATCCCACCTGAGCGGATCATTTCAAGGTTTGAAACCGAGATCAGTCCAATCACGGGCGTTGTGAGGACGCTCGAGCCATTCGGCGACGAGGATGGGAGCGGGCTGACCCATAGCTATGTGGCGGGGCACAACTTTGCCATTGCCCACATGGACCTGAAATTTGTCTTGAATAGTTTAAGGGGGCGTAGTGGGGGCAAGGGGGCAACCCGGGACCAAGCTAAAGCGAGCGCGATCTGTGAGGCGATTGAGCGCTACTCGGGATGCTATTGGGGGGACGAGCCGAGTTACCGCGCTCGATATAAGGATCTGGGTGCCGGTGGGGTCCATCCTTATCAGTTAATGCATTTCAGCTCCGAGCAATACCGATGGCGTGATGAGTGGAATCGAGCCCATGCGTCGAATTTTCATCGGGTACCGGAGCCGTTCGATGAGGAAGCGAGTATCGACTGGGCGCCATGCTGGTCGCTGACTCACGAAAGGTTCCATTACGTACCGAGTGCCTACGTGTACTTTGGTCACCCGGATTTGCGTCGCCATGGCTTTTGCACGACGGATTCCAATGGCAACTCAGCCGGCTCGACGCTCGAAGAGGCCATTCATCAGGGATTTTTGGAATTGGTGGAGCGGGACGCGGTCAGTATTTTTTGGTACAATCGGCTCCGTCGTCCCGGGGTGGATCTTTCAAGCTTCAATGAGGGGTATGTGAACCAATTGGTCGACTATTTCCATCGGATTCGTCGTGATCTGTGGGCCCTGGATCTGACGCACGATTTTGGGATTCCGGTGATCGCGGCCGTTTCTCCGCGGACCGACGGAAACACGGACGATATCATCGTCGGGTTTGGGGCGCACCCGGATCCGCGGGTTGCGTTGTTGCGGAGCCTCACGGAAGTCAATCAGTTCCTTCCGTCGGTAACCATGCGGACCCAGGACGGTGAGACGATTTATCGATTCCATGAGACGGAAGCGATTGACTGGTGGAAGACGGCGAAGGTAGCCGAGCATCGCTATTTATTACCGCACGAAAAATGGCCCTATCGCAGGGCGGAGGATTTACCAAAGCGTGCCTCGGGGGATCTCAAGACGGATATTGAGCATTTGGTTCAAGTGGCTTGGGACAATGGCATGGAGACCCTCGTGATCGATCAGACCCGACCCGATATTGGGCTGAGCGTGGTGAAGGTTATGGTTCCAGGGCTGCGGCATATGTGGAAACGGTTTGGACCGGGACGACTCTATGATGTGCCGGTGAAGATGGGATGGCTGGAAAAACCGTTATCCGAGGCAGAGCTCAACCCGGTCGGCATCTTTTTCTAGGTTGGAAGGATATTCGTAAGGCGCGCTATGGGAGTAAGTGAAGAGCTTTTGCCGGCCCCGGGTCTTGAATTGGTGCGGGCCGAAGAAGGGACCTATGCGATCGGAGGCGAGTTTTTCCGGTTTGAGCTGGGAGAGTCGTCGCCTGGGGTTCGTAACGCGCTTTCAAGGCTTATTGAAGGCGGAGTCAGTCGTGAAGGACTGTTTGAAGCGGTCGAGCGCGAAGATGGGATGATGGGGATCCCGTATCTAAGCGTTTTGTTGGATCGACTTGCCGGCGCTCAAGTGTTGTCGCTTGTTGCGTCCGGCTCGGAGGGTCGCCTGGCGACGATTAAGCCGATGCCTTCCTCGGAGCATGGGGTCGAGGTGGATATCCCTGAGGGCAAGCGATGGCAGCTCTCGTCGCATGTGGCGTTGCGACCCGGTGATACCGGATGGATCGTGGAATCACCGGAGACAGGGTACAGGGCTCTGGTTCACAATCGGCGGCTGCAAACCCTCTTGTTGGATCTTGCGGAACCGGTGGAGATTCAGGGGCTGAACGATGGCGACAGAGGGATGGATCCGGATTCGGTTCGGTGGCTTTTGGCGATGCTTTGGCGGGTCGGGCTTGTGAGTGAAGCCAAGGAGGGAAGGAAAAGGCCCGAAAATGATGGATCTGCAGCTTCGAATTGGGCGTTCCATGACCTTTTATTCCATGCCCGGAGTCGAATGGGACGGCATCACGGGCAATATGGCGGCACCTACGGTCGCGCCGAGGCGCTGAGCCCTTTGCCGACCGTTAAAGACCGGATGTCCGAGGAAGTTACCGTGCTGAAGCGGCCCGATCTCAACGACGTCGCTGACCGGGAGCCGAGCTTGACGACCGTCTTGGAGCGACGTCGCTCGATTATAGGCGATAGCGAAACGCCATTGTCGATTGATCAACTGGGCGAGTTCCTGTTTCGGACGGCACGTGTCCGTGGTCGCCGGATGGCGGGTCATCTGGAAGTGACCGATCGGCCATACCCGGGCGGCGGCGGACTCTATGAGCTTGAGGTATATCCTGTTGTGCAAGCCTGTGACGGACTTGAGTCGGGGGTATACCAATATCGTCCCGAAGCGCATGAGCTTTGTCGCATCTCGCCGATGACCCAATTGACCGAGCATCTGCTCGAGACTGCGCGGCGTACATATGCCTCACCGAAGCCTCCTCAAGTCTTGCTCGTCGTGACCGCCAGGTTCAATCGGGTGTTCTGGAAATATGAAAGCATGGGGTACGCCTTGATCCTGAAGAATGTCGGGGTGCTGATGCAGACAATGTATCTGGTGGCAACGTCGATGGCGCTGGCGCCCTGTGCTCTCGGTGGCGGGAACTCGGATCAGTTTGCCAAGATAACCGGACTCGATTATTACCAAGAAGGGGCGGTCGGCGAGTTTGTCTTGGGGGGCTACCCCGGGGGATCAATCGAATCTGCCTGACATTGCAGACGCCTTTCAGCGTCGAGAACGAAGCAACGCGATCTCGGAAGGAAAAGATCCAAGCCAAGCGTGGAGCTCACGCGGAGGTATGTAGGCAGTGGCAATACCATCTCGAGAGCAAGGGAAAAAAGACGTTTTGAAGTCGTGGTGAGTGTGCTTGGGACCCAAGCCAACCGAAAAGGCCGAGATGATAACTTGAGGGAAACGCGTCCATTTTTGGTGGACCAGGAATCTGACTTATGCATTCACGAAGCCATCCTTATTTGGGCTCTGTCGAGCCGGAAGAGATTTCGTCCGACCCTTTGGGCTTTTTGTTGTCGGTCACGCGTCAGCATGGCGATATTGTTTCTTATGAGAGCTATGGGCGTTCCGTCACACTGCTCAATCACCCAAGCTATGCCCGCCATGTGCTTCAATCGAATGCGAAGAATTACACGAAAGAGAATACGCCGGACCTGCTTATGTTGAGTCCCATGCTGGGTCAAGGGCTTATGACGAGCGTCGGTGACTCTTGGCAGCGGCAACGGAGGCAGTTACAGCCATTGTTTCACCGGCACCGGGTCGAATCGTGGGTCGAGGTGATGGGAGAGCTAGCTGATGAAACAGTTGAGAAGTGGCGGGATTGGCAAGGAAGCGCATCACCACTGGATGTCAGTGATGAGATGACGCAACTGACGGTGCGGATTTTATGCCGAACGCTTTTTGGGACTGACCTTCCGGACCAATCGGGAAACTTTTCAGAGGCTGTCGCCGCGCTCAATCAATCGATGGCCCATTACGATCCGTTTGATGCGAATGCGCAGCGACGCTTCCAAGAGGCTCGTGCCGAGCTAAGGGCGATGGCCGAGTCAATTGTTGGGCAGCGGCGGGGATGTCCGTACGCTCGAGATGATATGCTTGCCTCCCTTTTTGGGGGTGAAAGGAATGAGGGCGAAAGCGGTGAGGCGTTTGACCGGCGGATCAAGGACCAAGTGGTGACATTCTTGATGGCCGGTCATGAAACCACAGCAAAGAGCCTGACATGGACGTTTTATCTATTGAGTCAATTCCCTGAGGTTGCAGAAAAGACGCGTCGGGAGATCGACTTTCAGCTTGGGGACGGTGAGCCAACCGCGAAAGAGCTGGATGGATTGGAGTATTGTCGGAAAGTGCATCAAGAGGCGATGCGACTCTATCCGCCAGTGTGGTCGATGACCCGGACCTCTTGTTCGTTCGACGAGATTGACGGCTATGAGATTCCAGCGGGAGAGCTTGTCGTCGTGAGTCCTTACGCACTCCACCGGCATCAAGACTTTTGGGACCAGCCCGATTCATTTATCCCTGATCGGTTTGGAGCGAGTCATGAGGAGGAGTGTGAGCCGTTCCGTTTCATCCCATTCAGTGGCGGAAGCCGGGTCTGTATTGGCCGTCATTTTGCAACCCTCGAAACGCGCATGATTCTGGCCAAAATTGTCCGAAACTTTTCATTAAGCCGGCCGCAGAGGGGTCCGGTGGAGCCTGAAGCACTGGTCACGCTCTGTCCCAAAGGGGGGATGCCGCTGTGGATTGAAGGCGCTCATCACAATAATCATAAAGCATGAAGGAGAGTGGGACCTATCGACCCGAAGAGCTTCCTAAAAGCCTCACCAACGAGCTGGAACGTCTGGAGGCCCAAGTGAAGCTTGGCTGGACGCAAGAAGAGCAGATCATTCGCCGATGTGGCCTGCGCGATGGGCATTCCATCCTCGAAATAGGATCGGGTCCCGGCTTTGTGACCGAACGCTTGTTGGAGGGGTTTCCCGCAAGTCCGATTACCGCGATTGAGATCAGGAAGGATTTACTGGAGATGGCTCAGCAACGGCTGGCCGGAAAAAGTCCGGAACGACTACGATTCTGGCACGGCCCGTTCCAGGATTTTACGCTTCCTCCTGGCGAGTCGGGATATGACTTTGTCCTGGCGAGATATCTCTTTCAGCATCTTGAGGCTCCGGTTGATGCAGGTCGTGCGATTCTCAAGCTCCTCAAGCCGGGCGGGCTGTTTGCGGCGGTCGATGTGGATGCCGAGCTATGGGGTGTGGCCGAACCTTTCCGGAGGGAATTACAGCCTATCTACCGAAAGGCCGAGCGGCTTCAGTTTGATCGCCAAGGATCTCGCCTGATCGGACGACGCTT
Organism: Verrucomicrobiota bacterium; assembly: GCA_018610125.1. Classification (GTDB taxonomy): domain Bacteria; phylum Verrucomicrobiota; class Verrucomicrobiia; order Limisphaerales; family JAHEOI01; genus JAHEOI01. Next base: position 5,361 of record JAHEOI010000287.1, on the reverse strand, counting down.
GTGGCGGATTCTTAAAATGGCGGGCTTTGAAGCTCCCGGTTTGGAAGCGTTTGTCACTCATAGTGACGAGCATGGTCTCAAGGCCTTTGAGCCGTTGATCAGCCCCGACCGTCTCGTGCCCGCATGGCAGAAAGGCTATGTCACAACGGATGAGCTCGACACGCTGCGGAATGCCCACATTGAGTTCATGGAGTCCGAGAACGCCTTTGTCATGATGACCGGATTTTTGGCTCACGGAACGAAGAGTCCGGCTTAACCCTCTTAAGAAAGCAATTAACACTAACAAACCGCTATGTCATTGATCCTAACATGCCAACCCGCGTCGAGTCATCACGACTCCATGCTGCTCGTAAAAATGCGGCAAAGTGTGAAGCCGAAAAAACAAAAACGAAGTAAGAGACAGGATGAGTCACCGCCTTCATCGGGTCTTCAGATGGTGTGGGCTCACGAGGTTGTCGGATTGGTGAAGCAAATCACGCCGCTTCACCATGAGGCGCGGGTCGGTACAAATCAAAGGGCACCGTTGACAGAGGGGCTCATGCTTAGCCAAGAGCATCTGCCGTCGGATCATCCATTGACTGACGTCCACCTTATCGAAACGACTTACAACGAGGCGATACCAAGATTAAAGGAAGCCTTGGAAAGCGACGCGAACGTGGAGTCGGTCAGCCCGGTCCCTCGACGCCGACTCGGAGGAGCGAGCGGCACGGGGAATAAAAAGAAGAAATCGGCACAACAGAGTCCCCCAAAGGCGACCGGCTGGAATCTGAAAAAGATTTCCTGGCCGGAAGCCGTTAATGCGACGACGGTGAAACAGGCGGCGACGGTACAGGTGGCTATTCTCGACACCTTTGTTCAATCGTCACACCCTGATTTGAAAGGGCAGGTAAACAAGGCCGTTCATGAGTACAAAAAACTGAAACATTCGCCCAACGCCAAGGACATTGTCGGACATGGAACGCATGTGTCGGGAATACTGGCGGCGAAGGATAAAAACGGCATCGGGATCAATGGTTTGTGCAATCCCCGCTTGATGGTGTATAAGATCTTTGGTGACGCCCCCGAACAGGTCAATTCGAGTATGTTCGAATATACGGTCGATCCCGTAATGTATCGCCGTGGTTTGGCCGCTTGCCTTGACGGCGGGGTCCAAGCCTTAAACCTGAGCGTTGCCGGTACAGGGAAGCCTGAGCCGACGGAGCAAAAACTATTTGAGAAATTGGAGGCTCAGGGGGTGACGATCGTGGCTGCTATGGGAAACCAACGCCTTCAAGGGAGTCCGACGCTTTTTCCCGCGGCATTAAAGGAGGTCATTGCCGTCGGAGCTACCGGCGTGGATGATGAATACGCTTATTTCTCGAACGCGGGAGATTACATTTCGATTTGTGCCCCCGGTGTGGGGGTATGGTCAACGGTTCCGACCTATCCGGGTCAAACCGGATTTTTTGCCAAGAGTGATGGGGGAGAGACGGAGCCGGGAGCGGCCATTTCGCGAGCTCGGAATTATGACAGCCTGAGCGGTACCTCGATGGCGGCCCCGCACGTGACCGGCGCTGTGGCGCTGCTGTTGGCCAATGACGCAACCTTGAGCCCGAAGGATGTTCGCAAACAATTGGAGGAGTCCGCCGATAAGGTGGAAGGAATGAAAGGAGCAAAATTCACTCCCGATTATGGATACGGGAGATTGAATCTAAACAAATTGCTGGCTTCCTAATCCGCGTTTGTTGAGCCCGTTCACCCACCGTCCTCGGGGACGCGTGCTCGAACCTGTTTCCAGTGTCCCAGTGGAATCTTTTCGCGATAAGCTTGATCGCCGCCGTTTGGATGTCGGACAAGAACGCCTCCACCCCTTTTTGTGAAAGGAATCTCCGCGTGATAGCTTATGATTACCACCTCTTCCCAGGCACCTGAGACCGATTGTATCTGCACGGACCGGCCCGGGGGGAGTTGGCGACGCCACAAGATCGCCATCCCGCTTACAATGTGATGCACTTCTTGCTTAAATATCGCAAGTAATGCGGTCCCAAACGCTGTTAGAATATGCCAGGCTTCGATTTCAAATTCGTTCATAGTCGGTTTCTTGAGGAGTGAAATACTAAGGAATGAATAAAATCAAAAAACCGACGGCTTGTCAAGGATCAGAGCTTCCTCTGGACTGCCGGAGGAATGAGTCAGGGTAAGATTTACGAAAGGAAGGATGCTGCCAACCCGACCAGCTCAGCAAAAGTGGGACACCGATGACGGCGTCCCTATCAGGGAAAACCTAGACGGTAAGCATGAGGAAGCGCAACTAACGTGTGCGGCAACAGCCTTCCGGCTCAAAAGTTATGCAAGCATTTCTTGAACGCTTAATAACGCTATCGAACAGCTCGGATGGGAAATGTGACGCACTGATACTGCACAGATTTCTGTGGCCCGAGCCCAGCTGCGAAATTCCGTCAGGGGGCCGAAGTTCCCGGATCAACGCACGGAGGTGCAAGCGTTCCCTTCGTCAGATAACGCCCAAAGAACGAAGGGAACGAATGCGTTGTTTTTGTAAGCTATTGAGATTCCACGAAGCGGAAGAACATCGTCGGCGAATCGGGGTCGCAATCGACGTAGCATGTCACGTTGCCTCCAGTTCCCTCAAAGGAGCCGTCAGGCTTTATATGCGCGTCAGACGTCGTGGCGTGCGACAGTGACCACTGCCTCCCGATCGTCGGGCAATGCTCAATTTTGTATTGTCGTCCGGCGACTGTTGAAACCGTCATGGCCACCCGCGGCGTGTCCGCTTGCTCCAGGCGGATTCCTTCAACCGAAAGGTTGCGGTCGCTCCGTTCCCCCGAGAGGCGGACGGGCGCGATCAGACTCGCCTCTCCTCGCCGTTGCGATTCTGCCGGGCTAGCCCACACCTCCAAATCGGTGAAATCAAGGGCGCCTGCCCCATCATCAAGTCGATGGGCCTCAACGACAAGGGCTTGCTCTTTGGAAGGCGGGAGAACGACCATTTGGGAGAACAGCGGGGACGGCGATTTGGCTTCTTTTGAGGAGAACCCAAGGACTCCGACCGCGTCCCGGAGGAAGACTTCGACACGCTTCCTTTCCATGTCGGGATTCTTTAAGTTCAAGGTCAACGAAGTGGTATTGTGCGGGGATAACTCGGCGACAAAGCCGTCCTTAGCCAAGGCCGTGACGATCGCTTCACCCGGTTTCGGTCGATAGACGACACCCTTGCAGACGAGGGGGGCGACTTCATCGCGATATGTGGCACTGATCTGATATCCGGCGCAATCACCTGGCTCAAAGCCATCGCATTTGATGGTGATGGGCACTGTCATGCATCCTCCGGGAGGTATCGGGCCGAGCGACCCGCTGGACGGTGTGAAGTCGGAGCTTGCAAGGCTCTGCGAGCAACCCGCTCCGGTCGCGTCGGCAGCGAACCATGAGTATGTCCGTGCCGTGTTGGAATTGTTGCAAACCGTAAAGTGAATCGTTGCGGTGTCGGACTCGAGCGAACAAGGCACTCGCGCCTCGAGGGCGCAGGTGTCCGGTTTATCGCTGCCGGGCGGACACTCCGGCAACTCCAGACAGATGGGTGCCGGCGAACAGCATTCGACGAGGCTCTCATCATGGAGCCCGATATTAAAGCAGATTGGTCCGGGCGTCCCGTAATACGCGAGCTCGACAGTGCCGGTCCCTCCAGGCGGGATCGGATTCGGGGAGGGGGTATAAACTGTCGGCGAGAACCCGGTGGGAGGCAATAGCGAGACGTGGGCGATCCCATAAGGATTGGACGACAAATGGCTGAGGTTTTTGATTGTAAGCGTGATCGTGTACTTGATCGTGCCGTCGGCCTGAAGCTCGCAATCGATCTTGCGCCTGACGATCTCGGCGCAGTCGCAAGCGGGAACATCGACGCAGACCTTCTGGGTACAGCATTCGTCGCCCTCTTTGTTGAGCAACGTCACTTGGAAACACACGGTGTCACCCCCAACATTTCCCGGCAATGAGATAGAGGTCGAGATGCTGTCACCGCTAGCCAACGGTGTCGGCAAGGTGATGATCCCGGCCGGCTGCGGTTGGGCTGTGATGGCGCCTGACGGCAGCGAGGATGAAGGACAAGGAGTGAGCCAGAGGTAATGGGCGTCCGAACCGCTGAGATTTTGAATGTCGAGATCGAGCGTGAATGGTTGGTCCTTGTCTTCTGGACAATCGACTTGAGAAACCGTGATCTTGGCGCATGCGCCTTTGCGCATAATTTCGATGTCCCCACCGGAGCCTTTTCGGTCGTCGAGCCCGTTGTTGACAAAGGAGGGGTCGTACGGGACTTTGAACGAATTGTTGGCCTGGCCAGTGACCGGGAAGTCGGGAGTCCTAACTCCGAAGAGCCCGTGCGGGCCATAGTTGACAGCCGTGTCTGCCGAGGTTGCCCAGATGAGGGATTCTTGAACGCCGCCCTCTTCGCCGTAGGCGACGCCGCCGTACGACTCGCCCTGAAGGGAATTGCAGCCGGTGCTTTGTGTGCGTATCGCGGTCCACGTCCCACCGTTCAGAGTGGCCATGTGAGTTGCGCTGGTGTGATTGTAAGCGATTGTGTCCTTCCACATGGTGCGGGTGCCGAGGATCAGCGTCTGGCCATCAAGGCTAAACGTGATGTCCGTTACGGGTGTGCCGCCATTATAAACATAGCTTTGCGGCGGGACGCTGAGCACTGGCGCATCAGAGCTCGGGACGAAGTCTCCCGATCCCGAAAGCGAGATGCGACGAATGACTCCGGGAGATGCCGCATTGCCATCGTTCCAAATGGAATAAAAGAGGTGATCGTTGGAAATCTCAACGGCCCAGACTCGCTCTTCACGAGGCGGCATGCCAGAGGCGCCATTATCGGCTGCGAGCGGATCGAAGTGATTTAGGATCGCTCCCGAAGCGTCGAGGCGATAGATTTTGCCATCTTCAAGACTCGAGACGAAAAACTGATTGTTTCGCGGGTCGTAAGCGATGTTGCCGAGGCCGGGACCGGAGGTGAAAGAGGGATTGATCGTCATCGTCTGCTGCCCCGGAATGACGGCAAAAACGCTTGCTGCGCCGGTGCTCGCATCGATCCGGTAAACCGTGCCTGCTGCGGTAAGACTTGTGGCACCTCCTCCGAGGGTGCCATAACGGTGATGGAGCGGACGATAGGTGCCGTAAAGACCATGGGCCGCGACGTAAATGTTGCCTCTCGCATCAAGGGTGATCCCGAAGAGATTGCCGAGATTTTCGGCGTTCCACGAGGCATGATGGTACATGGGGGCGTTCCAGAGAGGCGCCGCGGCGCCACAACCGCCATAGTCCGGTGCCGACGGCGCCCGCAGATCGACCAGCCCGAACGTGAAGACTGAG
>JAHEOI010000286.1 GCA_018610125.1 Verrucomicrobiota bacterium | reverse complement strand
GAAGACCCGGACCTTGCCCGCCGAGCTCGCCGGATCGAACGCCGGCTCGACAGCCACAGGCGGGCCGAGCGTGACACGATTAACTGTTAATTCAAGGGCTTCTCGGAACGAACAGGTGACAGGAGCCCTCTGTCTCGGTAAGCAGCGAAGCGCTCGTCTATCAAAAACTGTAATTTCGTCTTCCATGGCGGCTGGCCGATACCAATGGTTCAAAACCTCCTTCTCGAGATTAGTCGGGACGCTCAATGATCGAGCCCGGATCACCTTCCGGACTGCATTCTCGTTCTTGCTCTCCCAAACTGAAACCACGCCAACACCCCGGTCAGGAGCAGGAAGACGACTGAGAGCAACTGACCCTGAGTGAAGTAGCCGAAATAGAATCCGATCTGGGGGTCCGGGGCCCTAAAAAACTCGACAATGAACCGGAGGACGCAGTAGCCGCCGAGGAATGTTAATGAGACGATACCGTCCTGACGAACGCGCTTCCGGACGATGAACAAGACAATGCCTAGGAGCAGCCCCTCAAGCAATGCCTCGTAGAGTTGAGATGGGTGGCGCGGGACCTCGCCGCCGGCACGCGGAAAAATCACGGCCCAAGGGACCGTGGCGGGGCGTCCCCAAAGCTCGCCGTTGATGAAATTGGCGATCCGTCCGAGTCCCAGCGCAAACGGGGCACAAAAGGTGGTGGCGTCGGCCAGATTGTAAAATGGGATCTTATAGTGCCGCGAATAGTAGTAAAGAACCGCGATGACCCCGATAAAGCCGCCATGGCTGGCCATGCCTCCTCGCCACGGCTGAAGTATGATCAATGGGTTTTCCCAAGTGGCTTGCGGTGTGTAGAGGAGACAATACCCGACTCGGCCTCCGACCATTACCCCCACAATCATCCAGGTCAGGAAACGGTCGTAGCTTTCTTCGGACAATCGACACCACCCTTGGCGCACCTGGTACCGAAGGCCGAAATAGAGCCAGATAAACCCGATCACATACGCCAGCCCGTAGTAGCGGATCCCAAAGTTTTCATTCCATTTCCAGAGAAAGGGACTAAGATCATGTGTCCAATATGCTAAAAGTGTTCCAAGCTCCATTGCGGTTTTCCTTTGCTACCCTTAACCTCGGACAAGGATAAGGTCTCGGAATACAAGAGGAAAGAGGCGATGCGAACGGCTTCGAAATTGGATTGGATGGACCGGCGAGAATTCCTGAAAGCATCCTTGTTTTTGGGGAGCTTGCCTTTATGGGGCCGAAAGTTGCTACAAGCGGCCGAACCGAAGGGCAAGGGGATTGCTGTCAGCGGACGCTATCCGCATTTGGCGGTTTTCAATCATCAAGGTGAATGTGGTATCGGTGCGGTGGTTGCTTGGGCCGGGCGCTTATGGTTTGTTACTTATTCCCCGCATCGTCCTAACGGGAGTGACGATGGGCTCTACGAGATCACGCCGGCGCTCGAAATGAAGAAGCATCCCGAGAGCATTGGCGGGACGCCGGCCAATCGGATGATCCACGCTGAATCGGATCAGTTGTTTATCGGGCCCTACGCGATCGATTCCAATCGCAATGTCCGAGCGATCCCTTACGAGCGGATGCCGGGACGCCCAACGGGAAATGCCCGACATTTGACCGATCCGGCCGGGAAGCTTTACTACCTCACGATGGAGGAGGGGATGTATGAAGTCGACGTCCGCTCGTTGACTGTTAAGACACTCTATCCCGATGCCAACACCACCTCCGGCGGGCATGGCGGTGACACACTGCCGGGGTACCATGGTAAAGGGGCTTACACCGCTCAGGGGCGTGTCGTCTATGCCAACAACGGGGAGTATGGTGCCGGCGGTGTGACCGATCCGGCGGCATTTGCTCAGCCGTCGGGATGTTTGGCGGAGTGGGACGGAAAGCAATGGGAGGTGCATGAGCGAACGCAGTTCACGGATGTTACCGGCCCGGGAGGCATCCGGGCAAATCCTTCGACTGAAGCGCCGCTTTGGACGATTGGATGGGATCACCGATCGCTCGTCCTAAAGCTGCTCGACGAGGGCACGTGGTACAGCTTTCGGCTGCCAAAGGGAGACTACAGTTATGAAGGCCTGCATGGGTGGTTCACGGAATGGCCCCGGATCCGGCAGGTCGGTCCCAATGGGGAATATCTGATGAACATGCATGGGATGTGGTTTGATTTCCCCGGGGATTTTTCGAAAGCGCATGCTTCCGCACCCGCTCCAATCGGATGCTATCTGAAGATGACAGCCGACTTTGCGCGATGGCAGGACCGGATCGTCTTTGGCTGCGATGACGCCGCCAGAAGCAAGTTTGGTCACGGAGAGAGCCTTGTCGGCCAATCGCAGTCCAATATCTGGTTTGCGACGTGGGAAGGTCTGCACCGGTGCGGACGGCCCGCCGGTTGGGGCGGGCTGTGGGCACACGACGATGTCCGTGCCGAAACGCCGTCCGACCCATTCCTGCTGCGGGGCTTTGACCGACGACAGCTTCACCTTACTCACAATAGCGAGAAGCCGATTACCTTCACCATTGAGATCGATCGAAATGGGGACGGCGATTGGGAAGAGCTTGAAACGGTCTGGGCTCCGATCGGGAGCTATCGCCGGTATGCGTTCGAGGACGACTTGAAAGCCGAGTGGATTCGCCTAAAGACGGATCGCGACGCCAAGGATGTGACTGCTTATTGCCATTTCGGTTATGGCGGCGGCGCGATAACGGACACGTCAATAATTCGGTCGATTGCGTCAGCGGATCCGGCGACCCCTCGAAGTTTGGGGCTGGTTCGCCCGCGTGGTGAGGATCACGGGACACTTCAGTTTGCGGCATGGACTGTCGATCGCAAGGGTGGGTTACGGGAAGCCGGTTATTATGAAATGGATAAGGAGCTCAACTTAAAGCAGGTTCAGGATAAGAAAACCCATGAGCTTCTGAAGGAAGAAGCCGCGATCGGTGACCCTCAATTCCTCGTGGATGAGGCCTCGGTGGTGGTTCCCGGCCACGACGGAGAGCGGTTTCGGTTGCCAAAAGGCGATCCGGCATTTGATGAACCGACAGCCTTCGGCCGCGCGCGTGATGCCCGCGAGGTCGTAACCGAGCGAGAGCTCTTCAATGCTCACGGTACGATCTACTGGCTCCCGCGTCCAAACTCCGGCGGCGTTCGACGCCTCAAACCGGTTTGTACTCACAATTGCCGAATTGTCGACTTCTGCTCGTGGCGCGGGATGTTGGTAATCACCGGTTGCCGGGCGGAGGCAGAGGAAGATGGGCACTTCTTCGCCGACAATGATGGCAAAGTCGGTTTATGGCTCGGCGATGTCGATGACCTCTGGCAATTCGGTAAGCCTCGAGGGGTCGGGGGACCCTGGAAAGAGACCCGTCTTGAAGCCGCCCAGGTGTCGGATCCCTATTTGATGACCGGTTACGATAAGAAGCGACTGGAGCTTTCCCACCATAGCGATCAACCGGTGACATTTACCCTGGAGATCGATTTTCTGGCCGATGGGACATGGGTCCATTACGAGGCCCTGACAGTCTTCCCGAATCAGACGCTGAGTCACGATTTCCCGTCCGGGCTCGGGGCCCATTGGGCACGGCTGAGACCCGATCGGCCTTGCCGGGCAACAGCGACGTTTATTTATACCTGATCTCGCCAAAGAGCCAGGCAGTTAAGCCGACCATCGGAGTCCAATACTCTGCGGTGTGGTAACTGCCGTCGTAACGCGCCGGCTGGTCGTTTTTGGTCCCGCCGAGTCCGTTCATGACAGCACCCGGAATTTTTGGGGTTGCGGGTTGAAACTCGATCGTATTGACAAACGGTTCGGGCTGATTGGGGCCGATACCTTCCATCGTGCTGGCTGCCAGGGGATTGACTCCGAGAATCCAATCCAATTGGCGTTGGGCCAACGCGGCCAGCTCCTTATCGTTGAGGATCTCGGCAGCCTTCATGAGTCCGATCCCGGCTCCGGCAACGTGGGCATTGACGCCGACCCACCAGCCCTCGACCGGGCGCATGAAATAGCGATACCAATAGGGGCCGACCTCGCGGCCGCCTCCCGGATTCTCGCCGGTATAAAGGCCGAGCGGGACCATGCCATACGCATTTTGTTCGGCGAGCGTTGCCAGGTAATCCCGGCTATATCGGTCAATGACCTCGCGCCACTGCTCGGCGTCGGAATGCTCCGGAAAGCTTTCCGCCAAGCGACAAAACGAGAGAAACGGTAATCTTCCATGCCAAATATCCCGATGGGCACGTTTCTTTTCGGACGAGGCGAAGAAGAATCCGGAAATGGCCGGATTGTTCCCGATCGGCTCGGTCGCTTGTAACGCACGAAGGCGTTCGGCCAGACCGACCACCTGGCCTTTGTATTCGGCGTTATCGGTGGCGAGCGTCAGCTCGACCCCTGCCAAAATCGAAGCCCCGAAAGCTCGGGCCGTCTTCGGCGGACGATTCTCCATCGCCCAGCGCCATGCCTCCTTGGCCGCCCGCAGGCAACGCTCGCGATACTCCTTCTTACCGGTCGTCGCACGTGCCATCAATGCCTCGGCATGGACGAAATTGTATTGCCCGGTTGTGTCCAGTGGGTCTGTCTGAATGACACGGTCGTCCTTTGACCCGATTACCGTGAGCGGATCCGAGGATTGACCGCGCTTCGGTTTGAGGGTGCGGAGCTGCCCATCCTCCTTGCCGATCCGGTTGTCGGTCCAGCGATTGTTGTCGCCATGCTCGCGGATTGCGCCACCGATATGGCTCATGACATAGCCTTCGGCTTCCTGCATTTTAAGGAAGTAGCGATTACCCCACCGAAGCTCTTCGAGGATTGTGGCTCGCAGCTCGTCGTTTTCAACGGATTGCAGCAGATTCCCCAGACCGATCATCCCATAGAGGGTCGCACCGACCCATTTCCGGAGATCGGAAGCGTCGTGCCACCCACCGGTGACGTCTTGGTGTCGGCCGTTGTCCTTGCGTACCCCGTCATCCAAATGGCACGGCGTGAAATAACCGGTGGCGCTTGGACCGCAACGCTGCGTTGCGAAATAGCCGAGGATCTTGTCAATCGGTTTGTTGTGGAGTGCTTGGGCGACTCGGAAAGGCCGAGACCGTGCCTGTCGGCTTTGGATGTAGTAATGCCCCGGTTCATTCAAGGGACTAAAATCGCCGACGGAGGCCTTGCCGAAATCCCCGGAGATACTTTGAAAGGTTCCGGAGAAGACGACCTTGCCGGTGGTTGTCTCAATCACCTTGAACGGCCCTTTTACCGCATCGGACCGAAAGCACTTTTTCGATGCGTGGGGGAGATAGCCGACAGGGTTGACAACAATCGCCACATTGAGGTCTCGCGAAAAAGATTCGCTTGGCTCTCCTCCCTTGGTGACGGGAGCCGTCGGCAAGGCGAGCATTATAAAAAAGCACGCCGGCCACCCTCTTTTCGTTGTTTTCTTGATCGATCTCGACATCGGCTTCCTCCAGAAAATCCGTCAGCTTCCTTTCTCGCTTTTCCCTTTCCTCGATATAACCGGTTTCGAAGCAATTTGCCCAGGCTAAAAAGCTCGGTTTTGCGCCTGGGTTTTTTGGGACCCTCTTTGAAAGAGAAATATGGGACCTCGGGGACGAGGTCCCTATCAAGGAGGAGCCTTCCCCTGATAGGGACGCCGTCCCCGGCGTCCCACTTCACGCAGCAAACGCCATCGCTGCGAACGGCATTGCCAAACGGGATCAAATATGTTTCAAACGAGACGTCCATGAACCGAATCATATCGAAATTGAAAAGGCCGTCTCCATCGGTCAAGCGAGAAGAAGGGGGGGTTCTTTGGAGCGGACTGCTTTGTCTTGTCGCGGTATTTGGAGGGAGAGACGAGGCAATGGCCGCCCAATCGACAGAGGCCTTTGAGCTCAAAGAGCGAGACCGTATCGTCTTTTTAGGCGACACTTTGATCGAGCGGGCTCAGCTCTATGGCTACATCGAGACCGCCATGACCATTCGATTTCCGGAGCGAAAGCTCCGATTTCGGAACCTGGGATGGAGTGCTGACAACCCGAAAGGGGAGTCGCGTGCCAGCTTCGATCACATGAAGCCGAGCCAAGGCTTTCCTCACTTGAAAGAACAGATCAAGGAGGTCGATCCGACAGTGGTCATGCTCGGATATGGGATGGCGAGCTCGCTCGAATCCGAGACGACTCCCAAAGGCTTTCGAAAGGATTATCGGCAGCTCATCGAGACGGTCGAGAAGCTTGCCGAACACCCGGTCCGCTTCGTGCTTTTAAGCCCCATTCGTCATGAAGCCTCCGCGTCACCGGTGAAAGACGCTTCGAAGCACAATAAGCGCTTACGCCGATTCCGCGATGTCATCCAAGCGATAGCCGAGTCAAAAGGGTGCCGATTTGTCGATCTCTTCGGTGCGATGGAGGCGCTTCCACCGCCGAGCGAGCGCCACTCGCTGACAGACAATGGGATCCACCTGAATGAAGTCGGCTATTGGTGGGCCTCCAAGGTAATCGCCAAGGAGCTGAGATGGCTGCGGCAGACATGGCAAGTTGGGATTCTCTCGGATGGCACCATTCGGGAGGGAACGTTCGGGATTAAGCCGAAAGAGCTGGAGCACAGTAAGACCGCTGTCCGATTTACGGGGAATGTCACGTTGCTACCGGCCCCGTCCCCGCCGGTTAAGGAGGCGAATTTCCCGCCTCGCGACCTGCCGCTTCGATTCCAGTTCCAAGGGCTGTCGCCCGATAGATACACCTTGCTGGTAGACGGTGAGCCGATTAAGACCGCCACGAGCATTGCGTGGGCTCAAGGGGTGGAGATTGAACAGGGACCGATGCTGGAACGCACTGAGAGGCTTAGGCAGGCTGTCATCGCCAAGAATCGACTCTACTTTCATCATTGGCGCCCTCAAAATCAGACCTATCTCTTTGGATTTCGCCGGCATGAGCAAGGTCAAAATGCCCCTGAGATTTCGGAATTCGAGCCCTTGATCGCCAAGAAGGAAGAGCGCATCCAGAAGCTTAAGAGCCTTCCAACCTATCGCTTTAAAATAATACCTGCCGAGAGTGCTCCGTCACCCGAATCCGAGGAGTCCTCGGACAGCGCCGATGCCGAATCGAATGCGAAGGATTCGCGATCAGCGTCCCCAAAGCAAGCATTGCCTGAATTCGAGGTGGCTGAAGGGTTTGAGGTCTCCCTCTATGCCCAAAATCCTCTGATTGAAAAGCCAATCCAGATAAACTTTGATCCTAAGGGACGTCTCTGGGTGGCTAGCTCATCTGTCTATCCCCAAATCAAGCCAGGCCAGGAAGCGAACGACAAGGTGTTTGTTCTCAAGGATGAGGATCGGGATGGGAAAGCCGATCAATCGACCGTCTTCGCCGATGGCCTTCTGATCCCGACCGGCGTTGAGCCCGGCGATGGCGGGGCCTATGTCGCCCAAAGCACGCAGCTCTTACATTTGCAGGATACGGACGGGGATGGGCGTGCCGATAAGAAAGAGATTGAGCTTTCAGGATTCGGCACTGAAGACACGCACCATCTCCTGCATACCCTCCATTGGGGACACGATGGGCGGCTTTACATGAATCAATCAATTTATATTCATAGTCATATTGAGACGCCTCACGGTGTCGTGCGGCTCAATAGCGGGGGGATCTTTCGGTATGATCCTGCCCGCCAAAAACTCGGTGTGTTCATCAAAGGATTGATCAATCCTTGGGGGCACCAGTCCAATGAGCTTGGTCAGTCGTTTGTCTCGGATGGTGCCGGCTTCGAGGGGTTGCACTACGCGATCCCGGGGGCGATGTATCCCAAGTATGCCGGGGCTCGACGGACCCTCAAGAGCATCAGTCCGGGCCGTTATCCGAAATATTGTGGCTTGGAGGTGATCGACAGCGAGCATTTCCCCGGGAAATGGCAGGGAGACCTTATCACGTGTGATTTCCGGGCTCACCGCGTTGTGCGGTTTCAGCTCCATGACAAAGGGGCCGGCTACGTGACCGAGCAAATGCCCGACTTGCTGCAAAGCACCAATCTGACATTCCGTCCCGTCGATGCAAAACTGGGGCCCGATGGCGCCCTCTACATTGCCGACTGGTCCAATCCGATTATTCAGCATGGCGAGGTCGACTTCCGCGATCCGCGGCGCGACCATCACCATGGGAGGATTTGGAGGGTGACAGCGAAAGACCGTCCGCTTATTGAGTCGGACAATTACCGGGATCAGTCGACCGAAGCGCTGCTGCAGTCTCTGCTCTCGCCCAATGCCTATACTCGGACGCAAGCGAAGCGTGTCCTGATCGAACGGGCACCCGATATCGGCTCCGATCTGCAGCGCTGGGCAAATGACTTAAAGAGCGAGAAAGATCGTCTGCGAGCCTTGTGGCTTTTTCAAGGGATGAATCGCGTGAATGTCCCCCTGTTGAAAAGCTTGCTGCAGGCCGAAGAGGGCCGGGTTCGGGCGGCGGCAACACGCGTGCTGGGACATTGGCAAGATGCCGTCCCCGGTCCCTTGGATCTCCTTGCCGAGCAGATCAATGATCCCCATCCACGGGTCAGACTGGAATCGCTGCGGGCGCTAAAGCGGATCCCCTCCGCGCGATCCGCCCGGCTTGCGCTCAGTGTGCTCAATCATCCCATGGATCGATTCCTCGATTATGGGGCATGGCTCACAATCAATGACCTTGCCCAAGTTTGGGTCGATGCCGTCAAGTCCGGAAGGTGGAATCCGCAAGGGAAGGAAGAGCAGCTCGAGTTTGCGCTCAAGGCGATTCCTCCCCGGTCCGCAAGCGAAGTGCTGTCCCGTTTCCTTGACGATAAAACGTTAACGCCGCAAGGCGATGGGCCATGGATTGAGCTCGTCGGCGACGCCGGCACGCCAAACGAGCTGCAGGCGCTTTATGACCGAGCCCGCGACGGCTTTTTTGAAGCGCCTGCCACAGTAAGAGCCCTGAAAGCCTTACGGGATGCCAAAAATTTGCGAGATGTGCAACCGGCGCGGGGATTGGAGAAGGTTGGGGAATGGCTTGGGGTGACAAATGAAGCGGTTCGATTGGAGGCGATTCGCTTGGTGCGGGCTTGGCGGGTCGGCAAAGCGCACTTCACAAAGCTGGTCAATGCGGCGTCGGACCGGGAAAGCGCCGAAACGGTACGTCGGGAATCCGTGAAGACGATCCGATCCATCGGCGGTGACCGAGCAATTGAAGCCCTCAAAAGGCTTTCGAGGCCGGAGCAGTCGCTTGCATTGAGGCGGATGGCGGCGGTTAATCTGACCTCCCTCGATCGGCAGGCAGGACTGGATCGAACGGTCCGTATTTTGCAGGCCATGGAAGACAAGACGAAGCTTCGAGACTTCTGGCGTGCGCTATTCAACATTCAAGGGATTACCAAGCCACTCGCCGAGCGGCTTTCCGAGGCCAACCTCTCAAAAAGTGCCGCCAGGACGGGAATGCAAGTGGCCCGGGAAGGAGGACGTAACAAGCCCGAATTGCTGCTAGCGCTGGCAAAGGCGGGCGATGTCAGCATGCAAGAAGAGCGGCTGTCATCAAAGGAGATGAAACAATTCGCCGATCGGGTTATGAAGCGAGGTGATCCCTACCGCGGCGAGGCGATTTATCGGCGGCCGCAATTGGCTTGTACGGCCTGTCATGCGATTGGCGGTGTCGGAGGTCAACTGGGGCCCGATTTGACGTCGATCGGGGCGAGCTCACCGGTCGATTATCTGATCGAAGCGGTCTTGTATCCCAATGCCAGTGTCAAGGAAGGTTATCACGCGGTCTCGGTAGAAACTCGGGACGGGCGGCAATATTCGGGCGTTTTGGCCCGAGAAGGGAGTGAGGCCTTGGTGATTCGAACCGCGTTGAATCACGAGCGACGAATCCCGAAACGCCAAATCGAGCGCCGCACCGTCACTGAAGGCTCGTTGATGCCGGCCGGCTTGATCGAGAGCCTTGATCTCCAGGAAAAGCTCGATCTCTTTCGGTTTCTTGCCGAACTGGGGCAGCCCGGACCGTTTGATGCGTCACAAGGGAAAGTCGCACGCGTTTGGTGGCTCAATCTCGGTACCGTGGATACCGAGCAGTTCGGCGATAAGGCGATTTTAAAAGCCCCGTTTTCCCAAAAAGCATGGACGCGGGTTGAGACGACTGTCGATGGTCGTCTTCGAAAGCAACAGTTCCGAGAGAAAATTGAATCGAAGTCGTGGCGCGATCCTCGGGATGTGTACGCGGCGACCCAAATCGAGATCCCGCAGGCCGGCAAGGTTGAGCTTTCCGGGAAGTCGCTTGAATCGGCGTCGCTGTTCATTGCGGGAAACTGGCACGAACCCGGCTCGCAACATCGCTTGAGGCTCGATGCCGGAACCTCGCGAGTGATACTTCGGATTTCGAGTGAGGCCCTGCCGGCCGAAATCAAGCTCAAAACGGATCGAGGTACCTTTCTCACTTCATCGTCGGAAAGATGATGTTTTTGCCCTTTAACCTGTGTTTAAGGTCCCGATCACCCGCATGCCTCGAGTGGTCTGAGGCAACGCCTCGCTAGCATATTATCAGAGACAGTGCATTTTTTATGTGCTAATTTGGCGCTGTCGGGGCAAACTGACAATGGGGTTTTGCGGTCTCGGCGAGTCAATCGGATACCAACAATTGAATATGGCTAACGATCATGTCGACCAGCGGGCGGTGAAGGATTTCTTGTATGAGCTTTTGCAACGTCAGATCACGCCCTCCGGGCGCGAGTGGCTGGATCAAAAGCTCAAGCAGGTTGGTGGCGACTTTACCGAGCGGGATTTCTATCTCGCGTTCGGCATGGTCCCGCGCCGAATCGGAAAAGGCCCGCTTGAGGTGCCGTCGGCGGAGCGCGAAAAGGCAGAGGCACTTCTGGGCGGATTCGCCCCTCAATTTTGGACGATTGAGCAAACGGGCCGAACCATCTTGTTGCTGCAGATTGCGCAACAGGGCGTCGGTAGATTCTTTGAGGTGGTGGATAAGCTGTTTTCCACTGCCGAAGTGGGCGAGCTCGTTGCCCTCTATGGCAGTCTGGCCCTGTGGCCGCAGCCCGAGACGCAACATGGCCGCGCGACGGAAGGCGTCCGAACCAATATGACCGTTGTCTTCGACGCCATTGCCTTGAATAATCCATATCCTTACTCCTACCTGAGTGAAGAGGCATGGAATCAATTGGTGCTGAAAGCGGTCTTTATGGGACGTCCGCTATACCGGATTTACGGGTTGGATGCTCGCGCCAACTCCCGACTCGCTCAGATGCTTTCGGACTTTGCGCACGAGCGTTGGGCAGCCGGACGTTGGGTTATCCCTGAGCTTTGGCGTCCTATCGGCCCCTTCCTCAACGAGACCTATCTCCAAGACGTCGCCAAGCTGTTCGACGATCCGGATCCGATGCAACAGGAAGCCGGTGCATTGGCCTGCTCTCAAGCCAATCTGCCGAGGGCCCGCGAGCTCTTGGACTCCAAGCCGGAAATAAAATCGAGGATTGAAAGCGGTGCCTTATCTTGGGAAGATTTAGGCGAGCGCCTTTGGGCAAGTCGCAAGGGCTAGGGAGGCGTTTTCTGATTGCGCCAAGCGAAGCCTCGGGTATCCGAGGCGTTCGTTGCACGGAAGGCTCACTGTCTACGCCTCGCTGAGGTTCCGCTTGGCCGAATGGGAAGAGGTAGGGCGACAAACGGGAGTGTAAGAATGGCACGCGGAGATACTATGAGCGAAAACGAGATCATGTTGATCGATCCGCATATCCACTTGGTTTCCAGGACAACGGACGATTACGAGGCAATGAAAAAGGCCGGGGTGGTGGCGGTGATCGAGCCTGCGTTTTGGCAGGGGCAGCCTCGCACGGAAGTCGGCACGTTCAAAGATTACTTCAACCAACTGGTCGGGTGGGAGCGGTTCCGTGCCAGCCAATTTGGGATCAGGCATTACTGCACGATAGGACTCAATCCCAAAGAGGCCAATAATGAGCCGTTGGCCGAGCAAGTCATGGAGCTGCTGCCGCGTTTTTTGGCCAAGGAAGGGGTCGTGGCCGTCGGGGAAATCGGCTACGACGACCAAACCAAGGCAGAAGAGCGCTATTTCAGCCAACAGATTGAACTGGCCAAGGAAGTGGGCATCCCGATCATGATTCACACGCCGCATCGGGATAAGAAGGCCGGTACGATCCGTAGCATGGATCTCTGCAAGGATCATGGGATGGATCCCAACTGGGTAGTGGTCGATCACAATAATGAGGAGACCGTCAAGGATGTCCTCGATCGAGGTTACTGGGCCGCCTTTTCGATTTACCCACACACCAAGATGGGAAATGAGCGGATGGTCGAAATCGTCAAACAATACGGGGACGATCGCATCATTGTTGATAGCTCCGCGGATTGGGGTATCAGCGACCCCTTGGCCGTGCCTAAGACAGCGGCGCTTATGCTGGACCGCGGACTCTCAGAAGAGACCGTTCGGAAGGTCTGTTACCGAAACGCCCTCGAGGCGTATTCCAAGAGCGGACAGATGGCCGAGCAGGATTGGCTGGCCGGGGTGACGATTGATCAGCGGCAAACGTTTCACAAGAGCACCGTACTGCGCGGGCAAGAGCCTCGGGTCGAAGAGTCGGCATCGAATGTGATCCAGTAGACAAGGAATCTTTCCGTCATGCCAATCCAACTCTTCGATACTCTGAGTCGCACCTATAAGACCTTGACACCCGCCGACGGCGAAACCTTTCGGTTTTATTGCTGCGGTCCGACCGTCTACGGCGCCGCTCATATCGGGAATTTCAGGACATTTGTCCTTCAGGATATTCTGCGCCGATCCCTGGAAGCGGAGGGATGGGCGACACGGCACACACGGAACATTACCGATGTGGATGACAAGACGATCCGCGAGTCTCAAGAAGAGCGGAAGAGCCTTCGCGAGTTTACCGAGTTTTGGCGCGAGCGATTCCATCGAGATTGTGCGGCTCTGAATCTCTTACCTCCCCATGTTGAGCCGAGTGCCGTCGCCCACGTGGACCGGCAGATCGAGTTGATCCAAAAGCTCATTGAGAATGGCCATGCGTATGTGGAAAATGGCTCGGTCTATTTTTCCATTCAATCGTTCCCGGAATACGGTCGGCTTTCTCATCTCGCTGAAAGGGAGCTGACCACCGACCGGGAAGGTGCACAACACCAGGCTCATGACCAAGACGAATACGAGCGGGAAACCGCCGCCGATTTTGCGCTCTGGAAGGCCCGTAAGCCAGAGGATGGGCCCAACTATTGGGAGAGTCCCTGGGGCGAAGGGAGACCTGGCTGGCACATCGAGTGCAGTGCGATGAGCATGCAATATCTCGGCGCGACGCTCGATCTCCATTCGGGAGGCATCGACCTTATCTTTCCTCATCATGAAAACGAGATTGCCCAAAGTGAGGCCGTAACCGGAAAAGCGTTTGCCAGTCATTGGTTCCATGTCGCTCACTTGTTGGTTGAAGACAATAAGATGAGCAAGAGCCTCGGGAATCTCTTGACGCTCGATGAGATCATGGAGAAAGGCCACACAGGCCAAGAAATCCGATATGTCTTGCTCGAAGGCCATTATCGCCATCCGCTAAACTTCACTTGGGGGGCATTGAAGGCCGCGCGGAAAGCCCTTCAACGCATGGCACGGTTCGACGAGGCGCTGCGCCGTGTCGCCAAGGTGTCCGATCCCGATCTCGGATGCCCGGACAGCAAGCGCCTTCACGGCGTCAGCCATTCTTTCGAGAAGGCTTGGAGTGCCTTGGAAAATGACCTCAATACGCCCGAAGCCTTGGGCCAGATCTTTGTGGCGCTGAAGCGGGTCCAGCGGGAGATTGACAATGGGAGCTTGGGCTCGGAGCGAGCAAACCACGAATGGCTGGGTTGGCGCCGGATGATCTATGCCTTGGGCATTCGGCTGGAACAACCCGAAGCCCCAAAACCGCCGGAAGAGATTGTCAAGCTGGCCGATGCCCGCTGGGAAGCCAAGAAAAAGAGGGATTTTGCGACCGCAGACCAATTACGCGAGACCATTCGTTCCCGCGGCTGGCAGGTCAAGGATCGTCCGGACCATTACGAGCTTGCGCCATCGGAGGAGTAGCTAGCGAGACGGAATCTCTCTCTCTCTCTCTCGGCTCGGATGCTTGGGGACACCTACAACTTCTCCAGGCTTTTCGGAAAGGGGGTGATCTGGCAAAATTGCGGCTCGGGTGTGATTGTGGTCCTGGTGGAGCAGGGCGAGCGATTTCCAATCCATTTATCTCATTCGTTTTTGTAGGAGTCGCCGGCAGTCGGCACTTCATTGACGGTATAGTAGGCGTGGCGATGCAGCAGTTTTTCACCATCGCGGGAGCGCAAAGCCCCCAAGTCGAGCTCATGGACGTGCCCTTTGGTCAAGGCCTCGAGCACGATGTTGGCGGTTAGTCCATCTTCGGATAGACGCACGGATTCGACCTCCGGCGCAGTCTGATTGATCTCGGGACCTCCGTACCCGGCATGGTAACGGTGAGTAAAGGTCGTCACGACATACGAGTCGGGTTTTGCGCCTTCGGCCGTCGCAACAGGCTTGGTGAAATGGATGCGAAAACCATCCGGTGTGATCGAGATGCGCTCGATCTCGAAGGGCATGCGACCTGTCCACTCGACGCGTTCGAGTGCAAAAGGTTCCAGCCCGCGGACCGGCCAACCCCGGTTCGTGCCACCACACAGCAGTCTCCCTTCCGGAGTGAAGTGGATGTTGAGAATGCCGGTCGAAAGCCCTTCACGGAACGGGTAGCAGGCGCCCTGCCAGACTTCGTTGACTTGCTCGGTGGTTGCCCGCATGAGGAGCGACAGCGTGTAGTCGCCGAGAAACATCTGATCTTCGAAGGGGCCAAATTTGCCTCCGGTCCGGTCCACCACAAAGCCGGTGATCGAACGTCCCATTCGAATGTAGGGAAAGATGACGGCGTAGGGGTCCAGTTCGGGGATACGCTCCTTTTCCTCGATGATGCTCGAGCCGCTCTCCGGCATTGCGGGAGCTTCGCCCATATTCGGAGCGTACTCGTACCAGTTAAAGCTGGCGGGATGCCCCATGAAGCCGCCCTCCTTCACAAACTTCAGGCTGCAAGACGAATTCCATGGTCCCTGGCTCTCGATGTAGAAAAGGGCGCCGTGCTCGTTAAACCCGATCCCGCCCGGGCTGCGCATCCCGCTGGCGATGGGAATGCTCTTGCCCTCCGGAGTGATCTTGAGCGCCCAACCGCGGAACAGCTCCCGGGAGTGATACGAATTGGACAATCCAAGGGCGACATAGAGGTTTCCGTCGGGACCGAATTTGGAGCCGAAGGCGTATTCGTGGTAGTTCCCATATCCCCACGCGTCGGAAACCACGTCGAAACGATCCGCTTTGCCGTCGCCGGTCGTGTCGGAGATCCGAGTCAGCTCACAGCTCTGAGTAACGTAGAGAGCACCGTCTTTCCACGCCAAGCCGAATATCTCATCCAAGCCCGTAGCAAACCGGTGGTATTCGGGTTGTGGGTTGGCCTCATCCACTCCCGAGATGAAGAAGATATCGCCATGACGCGTCCCGACCGCAATCCGTCCATCCGGCAAGGTCGCGAATGCGCCAGCTTCGATGACCTTATCCTCCGGGATCGGGAGATCAACAATGCGATAGTAGGCGCGTTCCCGCTCGGCTGTGCCCCAGCGCTCCCCGACTTCCTCAGCCGACGCCGAACACGCGCAAAGCGCGACAAGGGCGACAGCCCATTCCAGATACTTACGGTAGCAATTCATAATCGATAGTGAAAGTGGACTCGCCTTTCGGGAGAGAAAGTTCGATCAAAAGCTCTCGCTCCCGATCTGCCGAGGAACGGAGCACTGCATTGCCCCGATCGAGGGTGAGACGGAGGTCGGGAGTCTCAAAAACGCTCTCGGATTCAGACTCGATTTTACCGGTCAACGCGCGGAACCAGAGGGTCTCAGTACCGGGGGCGGAGAAACGAAACTCGCGGCGCAGGAGACTCGCGCCGTCTTCCTGCAAGGCCACCGTCTTGTCCTTGATCTTGACGGGACCGCAGCGGTATCGAAACGTCGGGACGGAAGACGGGTCCAGCGAGTAACCGAGGAAGGCGTATCCATGATTGCGCGGATAAAGCGGGTCCGGGTTGACCGGCTGCTCCTTGGTGGTTTTCGGACGCAACGGCCATTGGGTCGGCTCCTCTGACAATTGGAGGAATGCGACATCCTGAGCCAGTTGCACCGGTCTGCCGAGGGGATTGAAATTGCCGGCGCCCTGTCCCTGCCAGCGGATCTTGACGAATTCGCCCTTCCAGATTGCGGCGAGCGCGCCGTTCTGCGCATTGAAGGCGTAGTTCATCTCCTCCGGGAATCCGACTGCGATACCGCGAAACCCGGCCACACGGCTGCGCCCGCGATAGACCCTTGTCTTGTCGGTCACTTCAAGGAGAGACGGTGTGGAACGGAGCCCCGAGGGATCACGAGCCGAGCGGCCAAGGGAGAAATAGTACCAAAGCGCTCTCAACTGGAGTGTGGTGTTACCCTCCAAGACCTCGGTTTGCACAGCCTGGCCGTCCGGCCAAAAGCTCGGCATGATGATTCCAGGGCGGAACGCGGCGGGGTCAATCATGAAATGATAGAACCAGGCGGGTTGGAGCCGCTGATAGGAAGTCATGAGATCAAGGCCTTTCAGGTTGGGCGACTCTTTGCCATTATGGTTGTGACAAGCGATGCAATTGAGCCCCTTGTCGCCAACAAGGAGGCGGCCTCCGTCGCGCATCTTGCGACGGGATTCCCGATCCGGCTCCGCAAGCTCGACCGGCTCCAAGTGGTCCACTTTCGCAAACAGATCGGCAAGTCCCGCCAGGGCCGACATTCCATACTGCGGCATGCGCGTCTTCATGTAAGGGCGGATCGTCTCACGATCGTAGAGGACCTTATTCATCCACTCCGGACGAAGCTTTGCTCCGATCCGTGTCAGTGGCGGAGGAATGCGAGACGCGTCACCCAGCTCCTCCTGGCTGGAATGAAAATAGCCATCGAGATTTTGCGGCACACCGCCAAAATCCCCTCGGACATGGCAGCCAATGCAGTTCAGCCGTGTCAGGCTCAACTTGATTTGCTTGGCAGGCGCAGCTTCGTCCGAGGGTTGTTCCAGCGCCCGACGAATGGACTGTTCCTGCGAGGCGCTGAGATGAAAGTCGGGAGCGGCGCTTGGGG
>JAHEOI010000285.1 GCA_018610125.1 Verrucomicrobiota bacterium | reverse complement strand
CCCCAATCTCTTGAGCCTTACGCCGCGTTTAAGGGAGAGTTAACCCGGGAATAAAATTCGGCCGGGATCCCGTTCGGCCACTGCGTTAGACGTGGCCGAACGGGGGCGTTCTCGGAGATGGGTGGTACACTGGATTGCGGTAACTTAGTGTGCACCATACGGATTCAAGTCATTATCGCCGACCTGCGGAAACTGATCGCGTTCATCGTGCCATTCAAATTCGACACCAAGCTTATCCAGACTCCCAAACAGTTGTCGTCGCCCGTGTCGTGCCCGCGCATTATTGTCGTCCATAGATAATCAAGGTCATGACGTTCCGCTCGATCTTCCTCGACCCTTTGCCCCCGTCTTGAAGGGAGCATCGCCCGCGTCCGGTTACTGAACCAGGCGCTAATTGCAACTGAGTCTCAATCTTAATCCGGGAGGACGTCAACCTTTTTTTACGTCACGGAAATGGTCAGCGGAGAGGTCGATAGGAAATCGTTGCGGAACCGGGGAAAGAGTTGACTCCAAAGCCGGATTTCCTGAAATTCAGGGGATTTAGGATATGGCAAAGCGTGCGCAATCCCAATGGGAATTCGGCGATCTTTTTTCGACGACCGAACCTCAGGAGCAAGAAAGCACCGGTGAGTCGTCGGAGGTCCAAAAACCCGAGTCCTCTCCGCAAGTCTATTCGGTAACCGGGCTGACGCGTGCGGTCCGGAATCTCCTTGAGCGCCGTTTCGGTCAGCTTTGGGTCACCGGGGAAATTTCCAATCTCAGGCAACAGAGCTCGGGTCATATCTACTTCAGTCTCAAGGATGCCAATTCCCAGCTTAGCTGTGTTCTATTTCGAGGGGAAGCGATTGCCGAGCGCGCGCTGCTGAAAGACGGCGAGAAGGTTGTCCTCCAGGGAGACGTGACGGTCTATGAGCCTCGGGGACAGTACCAGCTCCGAGTTCGAAAGATCGAGCTGCAAGGGACCGGGGCGTTGCAGCAAGCCTTTGAGCGACTGAAGCGCAAGCTCGACAACGAAGGATTGTTCGCTACCGAGCAAAAACGCCGGTTGCCTCCCTACCCGCAGCGAATCGGCCTGATTACCTCGCCGACCGGTGCGGCCATTCGGGATATTATCCATGTGGTACGCCGCCGCTACGCCGGTCTTGAGATCATTTTTGTGCCATGCCGTGTTCAAGGACAGGGCGCGGAATCCGAGATCGCCGGAGCAATCCGTCTTCTCAATGAATGGTCCGACGGGCACCCTCCCAAAGGCGAGCTCCAGTCCTCGGACCCGGAGGCGGCTGCCGGTCCTCCGCGCCGTCCAAGGCCGCTTGAAAATCGCCGTTTGGACTTGATCCTGGTCACGCGGGGCGGTGGCAGCCTCGAAGATTTATGGGCCTTTAACGAAGAGGCATTGGCTCGGGAAATCTTCAACTCATCCCTGCCGGTTGTTTCCGCGGTCGGACACGAGATCGATTTCACCATCAGCGACTTCGCTGCCGATGTCCGAGCGCCGACCCCGAGCGCGGCCGCCGAAATCATCACCGAAGGGATGTTCTCCTGCCGGCAATTCGTCCATGAGGTTCAAGAAGAGCTGCAGAAGCTTGTTCGGGATCGGCTCACGACACAACAACGCGAGCTTCGGCGCTCGATCGATCGCCTAAGCTACCTTCATCCCCGGCGTCAATTGGAGCGCTATTTTCAGCGGATCGATGATCTTGAGAGCGACCTGAAGCAGCAATTGAAATTCCGTTATCAGGAGCGATTGAACCGGTGGCAACGGCTAACGCAGAGTCTTTCAAGCACAAGACCGAGTCAGGTCGTGGCGCATCGACGCGAGCGCTTGGCACAGGCCGAGCAACAAGTCAGTCGGCAATTCCGCGAACGTTTTCAAGAGCTCCGACAACGACTCGAAAAAGCGGAGACGCGACTCCACCTGCTCTCCCCTCAGAACGTCCTCAACCGAGGTTATTCGATCACGTTGGATGCCGAGACCCGTGAGATCATCCGGTCACCGCAACAAACCAAGCCGGGACAAACGATTCGCTCCTGCGTCCAAGGCGGGGAAATTGAAAGCCGCGTCGAGGAATCGTAAAACATCCCTTGGGACCGCGGCGGGCCGAACCGGCTCGACATCACCAAATTTCGCGGGTTAAGGAATCGGGTCTTGTCGCCGCCACTGACTTGACTCAAAGTGATCAGTGCGAATTCAGAGTCTGGCGCATAAGAGGTATGGCAAACAAATCGAAAACAAGCTCGGCGAGTCAAGCGGCTTCCCAAGAAAGCCCATCCGAAGAGAGTCAGACACTCCCGTTTGAGGAGGCCCTCAAAAAGCTGGAACAGGTCGTTGAGGAAATGGAGCAACAAGACCTTCCCTTGGAGAAGCTCCTTACCCGTTACGAAGAAGGGATTCGACTGGCCCGTCAGTGTCAAAACAAGCTGGCCGAGGCGGAGCTAAAAATCCAACAGCTCGAGAAGAATAGCAATAGCGAAACCAATTTAAAGCCGTTAAGTTTTGATTCCAAAGAAACGTCCAACGAATAACCCGTTCAGCTATGAGCCGCTACCTCGACATGGTGGATAGCCCGTCCCACCTTAAAAAACTGACGGTAGGCCAGATGCAACAGCTCGCCGAAGAGATTCGCGAGGAGCTCATTCGCAAGCTTTCAAAGAATGGCGGACATCTCGGTCCGAATCTTGGAGTGGTTGAGCTCACCCTTGCCCTTCACACGATCTTCGAAACACCGCACGACAAATTTGTTTGGGATGTCAGTCACCAGACCTATGTCCACAAGCTCCTTACCGGACGAAAGGATCGATTCGATACGATCCGCAAAACCGAGGGCCTGAACGGATTTGCCCTCCGTACCGAAAGCGAGCACGATTGTTATGGAGCCGGTCACGCCGGGACCGCCTTATCGGCCGCCTTGGGAATGGCCTCGGCACGCGACCAACGGGGAAGCGACGAAAACGTAGTCGCGGTATTCGGAGATGCCGCATTGACCAACGGAATCTCGTTTGAAGCACTGAATAACATTGCCACCACCACAAAACGCTTCATCGGGATACTCAATGACAATGAGTGGTCGATCGCCAAGAATGTCGGGGCCATTGCGGCCTATTTGAACCGGTTGATTACGAATCCCGCATACAACCGTTTGCACAAAGATTTCGAGCGCTGGGCTCGACGGATTCCGAAGGGGGAGCTCGCTCTCAGGCTTGGCTCAAAGGTTCAGGAAGCGTTGAAAGGCGCCGTGACGGAAGTGGCGATGCAACCGAGCGAGCAGCCCGGCGATTCCGACGGGCGTGGCGGACATGCCAAGAGCCTTATCTTTGAGGAGATGGGACTCCGCTACATTGGACCGATAGATGGCCACGACCTTCCGCTGCTCATCAGTTCTCTCGAGTACGCCAAAAGCTGTTCCGGACCGGTTGTCTTGCATCTGCTGACGAAAAAGGGAAAAGGCTTTGAAGCCGCGTTGGAGCAGCCCGAAAAATTCCACGGCACCGGGCCGTTCGATGCGGTCACCGGAGCGCCGCCGGCTCCGAAGCCGGGAACGGCACCGAGTTATCAAAATGTCTTTGGCGACGCGATGGTCAAGCTTTGTCAGCGCGACAGCTCCTTGGTTGGCATCACCGCGGCCATGCCGAGCGGAACGGGATTAAAGACACTGGAAAAGAAGATGCCCCAGCGCTACTACGACGTCGGGATAGCCGAAGAGCACGGGGTCCTTTTTGCCGCCGGAATGGCAACAATGGGCTTTCATCCCGTATGCGCCATTTACTCGACATTTCTGCAGCGGGCTTACGACTGCCTCATCCACGACGTGGCCCTTCAGGACCTACCGGTGATATTCTGCATGGATCGTGCAGGGCTTTCGGCCAATGACGGGCCAACTCATCACGGGCTATTCGACATCGCTTACACCCGCTGTATTCCGAACGTCATTGCCATGTCGCCCAAGGACGAAGACGAGCTTGTCGACATGCTCTTGACAGCGACCCATCAGCAGCACCCGACATTTATCCGTTATCCGCGCGGGGCCGGCGAGGGCGTGCCAATCAAAGAGCACCCTGAAGTGCTTGAGGTCGGAAAGGCAGAGGTCCTCGAGCATTTCCAGAATCAAGGGACAACCAAGATCGCCATTTTTGCCCTTGGCAACATGGTGTCATTGGGTCGACAGGCCATGACCGAGCTTCGGAGTCAAGGATCGGATGTCGCGCTTATCAACGCCCGGTTCACAAAGCCTCTGGATTCCGGGACCACCGAATTCTTTAGTCGCAGCGCCGATCTGGTCATTACCATGGAAGACCATGTCTTGATGGGGGGCTACGGGTCCGAGGTGCTCGAATGCTTGAATGATCGGGACGTTCACACCCCGGTTATTCGGTTTGGCTGGCCGGACCAGTTCGTTCCCCACGCATCGGATGTCGGGTACCTTCGGGAGCAGCATGGCCTCACCCTCTCGAATTTGCTCAGCCGGGTCGAGAGCCACTTCAGTAAGCCCCCATCCCAGAACCGCCAGGCCAATTTGACCTCGAAGAGCTCTTAATATGCGGTAATTTGGAGGCAGGTAGCGACAAGGTCGCCAAAAAACGGCGACGGTTCTTCCATTTCAACTTGGGCAATAAACACGAATAAGCGAATCTCATGGCATATAAGGACGTAACACCACCTCAACAAGGCGAGAAAATCACGAAGGAAGGGGGACAGCTCAATGTCCCCGACAATCCGATCATCCCATTCATTCGCGGCGACGGCACCGGGCCCGACATTTGGGCCGCAAGTCAACGCGTTTTTGACGCCGCGGTTGAAAAGGCCTATGGCAACCAACGACGTGTTTCCTGGTTCGAAGTCTTTGCCGGGGCCACCTCGAAAGAGAAATTCGACACCTGGCTCCCCGACGACACCCTCGAGGCATTTAACGATTGCCTGGTCGGGATCAAAGGCCCCTTGACCACCCCGGTCGGCGGCGGCATTCGCTCCCTCAATGTTGCTCTGCGACAAAAGCTCGACCTTTATGTCTGCCTGCGACCGGTCCGGCATTTCACCGGCGTCCCATCGCCCGTAAAGCATCCCGAAAAGGTAAACATGGTTGTCTTTCGGGAAAACACCGAAGACATTTACGCCGGGATCGAGTACAAGGCCGGCTCGCCTGAATCGCAGAAAGTCCTCGATTTTCTCGCCGAGCAGTTTCCGGAAGATTTCCAAAAGATCCGTTTCGGCAGCAAGGAAGCAACCAAGGAGTTTGCCGAGCTTGGCAGTTTCGGCAATGAGGCCACCGAAAGCCCGGTTCAGGTCGGAGTCGGCTTCAAACCGGTCTCTTACGTCGGAACCCTTCGCCTCGTTAAGGCCGCAATCGAATACGCCATTCGGGAGAACCGCAAAAGCGTCACCCTTGTCCATAAAGGCAACATCATGAAGTTTACCGAAGGGGCATTTCGTGATTGGGGCTACTCGATCGCCAAAGAGTACTTCGGCGACAAGGTCTACACATGGGCCGAATGGGATCGCACGAAAGCGGAGAAAGGCGAAGATGCCGCGAACCAGGAGCAGCAAGCCGCCTTGGACCGTGGTGCCATCCTGGTCAAAGACGCCATCGCGGATATTGCCCTCCAACAGGTCTTAACCCGCCCGACCGAATTCGATGTCATTGCCACCCTCAACCTCAATGGCGATTACCTCTCGGATGCATTGGCGGCTCAAGTCGGCGGCATCGGCATCGCTCCGGGCGGCAATATCAACTACGTGACCGGTCACGCCATCTTTGAAGCCACTCACGGCACCGCCCCCAAGTATGCCAACAAGGACGTGGTCAACCCGAGCAGCGTCATTCTAAGCGGATTGATGATGTTCCACCACCTCGGTTGGACCGAAGTCTCCCAGCTTATCAGTCAAGGCTTGGATGGCGCATTTGCCTCGAAACGGGTCACTTACGACTTCGCTCGACAAATGGAGGGAGCTACCAAGATCAAGTGCTCGGAATTTGCCGAGAATATCATCGCGCATATGTAGCGACCGCACTCCGCTGGGGGTCCGCTCCCGGACGTCGGGGACGACGTCCCTATCAGGCACCTCAAGAGCGGTCGGCAGGGGACTGCCGACCCTACCCCCGCTCACGATCCCGTTTATTCGGGCTCCTGTTGAGTCAGGCAATGAAAGGTCCCGAGACCTTGGACCAATATCGTTGCATCGAGCCCGATCACCCTTCGGTTGGGGAACAGCGTTTGCAGGAGTTCAAGGGCCTTTCGGTCATTCACAGAATGAAATGTGGGGACCATCACCACCCGATTCCCGACATAGAAATTGGCATAGCTTGCCGGCAGGCGAACGCCGCTTGCTTCAACGTTGCCGGGGGTCGGCAAGGCAACCACCTCAAACGGTCGCCCGCACGCATCGGTCGCTTTCAAAAGTCGCCGATAATTCTCCTGCAGCACTTCGTAATCGACACCATGAGGATCTTCCTCGACAACGGCCGCGATCACACGCGGCGCAACAAACCGGGCTATATCGTCGACATGACCATCCGTATCATCTCCGGCGATCCCATCTCCCAGCCAAATCACCTTGTTCACCGCCAAGAAATCAACCAGGCCGGCTTCGATCTCCCTCTGGCTCAAAGCGGGATTCCGGTTGGGATTCAGTAGGCAAGCCTCCGTCGTTAAGAGAGCCCCTTCCCCATTGACATCGATCGATCCTCCTTCCAGCACGATCCCGGGAGCAAAGCGCGGCACCCCGCTCTCCTCCGCGATCCGTTTCGGAACAGCATCATCGAGGTCGTAAGGCGGGTACTTACCGCCCCACGCATTGTATTGCCAATCGACAACCGCCTTTTCACGGGATCCTCCCCGCTCACGCGTAACGAATATTGGACCATGATCCCGGCACCAAGGCTCATACGCCGGAAAATAGTGAAAGCCGACATGATCCATCACGACGCCCGCTTTCTGGAGGACATGGCGGGCAGCGCTCTCCATTTCCCGATCCCAGACATTGATCTCGACCCATTCCGATGTCGAGAGAGATGCGGCAAGCTGACCGAACACCGGAAGGATAGCGTCATAACATCCCTCGAAGCTGATTCCGTCCGGACGCGGCCATGTCAGCCATGTCGCCCGATGCCATTCCCATTCCGCCGGCATCCGGTAACCGAGCGTCGCCGGACTTTTATTCTCCGCTGCAGGTTGTCCTTTCTTCCCAATCTCTGACATATTGCTTTTATGCAACGCTGGCCAATATACCTCTTTTTAGTCCAACTAGCCGGTTATCTGGCGGTCGCCGGCATCAGTTATCTTCTGCCATCGGTCTTCCTCGGCCATCCTATCCGTTTTCTGTCGCCTGGAATCCTCCTGTTAGGCGGATTGCACCTCGGTTTTAACGCAAAAACGGTTCTGCCGGGCCGATACGGCCCAACCCTGAAGTATACCATCGGTGTCATCCTCATTGGAGGGTCATTATGGTTGGCGTGGCCGGCCCAGACCGAGTCCGCAATTGACTGGCAGCCGTATTCCAAAAGCGCCGTGGAGCAGGCCCGCGCTGCGGGCAAACCGATCTTGATTGACTTTTACGCCGACTGGTGTCCGCCTTGCCATCAAATGGAGCGTTATGTCTTCTCCAAGGAATCGGTCGCCCAGGCCGCTGATGGTGTGGTGACACTGCGGGTTGATGCAAGTGATCGCCGAGCAAACTCCACTCAACAGACATTGAGGCGATACAATGTCGATGGCCTTCCGAGTCTTCTCTTTATGGGGCCCGACGGTCAGGAAAGGAGCGAGCTTCGGTTGGTCGGATTTCATTCCGCCGATCGGGTGATCGCGCACCTAAAGGCCCTCAAAAACGAGAGCGTTCAAACGACGATGGTTCCAAACGAGCCAATTCCGAATGGGTAAAACAGGGACGGATTTGTCGGGCTTAAGAGGCACGGGGGGATTGGGAAGGCGATACGGGTGGGCCGCCGTCAGCGGAGGACTCCTCGCATTGGCGTATCCGAAAACAGGCTTGGCCGGCGCTGCCTGGCTG
>JAHEOI010000284.1 GCA_018610125.1 Verrucomicrobiota bacterium | reverse complement strand
CGGGCGGCAGGCTTGTCGGGGTGTTCACCGACGGCGATCTTCGGCGGCTGATGGCCGGCGAAGAGGATGTGCTTTCCAAGCAATTAAGCGAGGTCATGAGCCCATCCCCGATCAACATCCGGCAGGATCTGCCGGCCGTTGAAGCGCTCAGGGTCTTCAACAACCGGAGCATCGACGATTTGATCGTGATCGACGACCACCAGCGCCCGGTCGGGATTGTCGACCTCCAGGATCTACCCAAATTGAAGCTCGTGTGACCCGAATTGCTCCCTCACGGCAATGATGGCAGATACGGGAATTTTCGCGTCAAATTTTGAGCGCTTTTGAGACTTTTGACCCCGCCCGTGCAAGTCGGGTGACTCATGGAGGCGACAGCCATGCAAACCGCGGCCTTGAGAGTCTGACGAAGCTCCCATCCTTCGTGCAGCCCCATCAATACTCCGGCGCAAAAGGCATCACCGGCACCGGCGCCCCCCTTGATGAAATCCGAAGCAACCTTCAACGACGGCTGCCATACTTCCTCACCCCCTTTGGTGCGGACATACCCGCCTTCGGCAAAATGGATCGCGACGACTTCACGGACACCGTAATCGATAAGCTTGGCCCCGGCCTGACTTAAGGCCTTGGTATCAAGCCGGCCATCGTCTTTGCGCACCTGGATTCCGGTGGTCTTCCCGGCCTCAATCTCGTTGATGATGCAATAGTCCGTATGCTTCACCGCCGGCACAAGCACCTTGGGAAAACGATCGCCCTCCTCGCTGACAACATCGATAGCGGTCTTGAGACCGGCCCTTTGCGCCGACGCCAGCAAACGGGCGGCTCTCGTTCCGTATTGAGAATCCCCGGCATCCAATGCATCCAAGAGAAGCAAATAGCCCAAATAAAAGATTCGCGCCCCGGTCTGCGAGAATTTCAGATCTTGCCCGGTCCAAAGGGCGTTCGCACCACGGTTTTGGAAGAACGTTCTCTGCCCTGTGCCACGGACCGTCATGACGTCCGTGTAAGAGGTGGAGGCCTTGGGCGTCGTCCTGAGGAGCCGAGCGTCGATCCGATGGCGCTCGCAATCCTCAAGGATTTCCTGGCCCAGCGCGTCGGCACCGACCAGTCCCGCACCGGCCAGCGGAAAACGAACCGGGGCTCGCGCCAGATTGATCAATACATTATACGGGCCTCCCCCAGTTCCCTGACTCTCGCCGAGAATGGTAGCCAACTGCTCCGGCTGCGGGTAAACATCGATGAGCTTGACTCGATCAATGATCCAGTTGCCGCCAGCCAAGATTCCCTTACGGTCTTCACGTGATGTTCGCTTCTCCTTTGCCATTGTGTCGCCAATCTCTCGTTGAACTGCCTCTGTTAGAACGCTAACCAGCTTGCCAGGTGAGCCTATAGCATTGAAAGCCCCAATTTTACACGTGCGTTTTCGGCAAAAAACGATACACTAGAGCGGATATGGCGATTTGGATATTAGCGATCTTCTTGTTAGCGGTATTTGGCGCAATCGGTTATTGGAGGGGCGCGATTCGAGTCTTGGTGTCATGGGCCGGACTGGTCCTTGCGTTATTGTTCACTGATTCGCTGGCGCCCCAGGTGCGACCGGTTTTTCCCATGCTGGGGCTTGAACACCCGCTATGGAATGGGCTCCTGGCTCTGATCGTCTCCTTTTTCATTATTATCCTCTTATGGAAGATCGTCGTATACCTGGTCCAACAAAAGGTCGACAGCTACTACCAGTACCGCACCGATGAGATCCAGCGTATTCGTTGGCAGCTCTTCAATTCACGAATCGGGGCCTGTTTGGCATTGGTTACAGGGACGGTTTATCTCTCGCTGGTCGGGATCGCGATCTATGTCGGGGGCCATCTCAGCACACAGGTGACCGGAACCGATACCCCCGTCTACTTGCGTGTGCTGAATCAAGCCCGCAACGACTTGCGCACCACAGGGTTCGAACGGCTTGTGGCCGCCATCGAGCCGATGCCGGAGAAATATTACAACGCCGCCAACGCCATCGGATTGATCTACCATAACCCCTCCGCCCATAAACGCCTGGCGGCGTACCCGCAGTTTTTGACGTTTCGCGAAAAGGAACCGTTCCAGAAGCTCATCAGCAACAGCACATTGATGGGAGCGTTGCGTGCCCAAGGGAATCCAATCAAAATTCTCTCCCAACCGGAAGTTGTCACCATCCTCCAAGATGACAACCTGATGGCCCAGTTGAAATCGGTCGATTACGAGGACCTCCAATCGTATCTCAAGACCGGAGACTCTCCCAAATACCAAGATCAACCAATCCTCGGGATTTGGAAATTCAATGCCATCGCCAGCGCAAATCGTTTGCGGCAGCAGCCTCCACGAGTCAAGCTGGTCGAGTTTCACCGGATCCGCCGCTTCTTAACCGCCCGCTTCCACGGAATGAAGCTGATCGTCACCACGGAAAATGAAGCCTTTTTCAAGTTCCAACCAACAGATCGCCTCAAGCGCTTTGCTCAGCGATTGGCCGAAATGGACGAAAGTTTTAATAACCCGAAATTGGAGCCGTTCACCCATCAGGGGAGCTGGAGCGGTCAAAAGGGCAGCTATAAAATGCAGGTCGAGGGGCAGACCACGAGCGTTTCCATTGAGGCGGATGGCAATCGGCTTGTTTTGAAAAATGGCGCCTTGACCAATGAAGCGTGGCCATTCGCCTTTTTCCGTGTTTGGTAGGGGACGGAACGCGGAACGCGGAACGCGGAACGCGGAAGACGGAAGGCTTCCAAAGCGCCGAAGGTGCGAGTCAATGATAGCCCCAGGCTTGCCCCGGGGTAAAAGAGCAAAAATAGAGCCAGCCCTGAAAGGGCGAGTCAATTCCAGGCCAGTCGCCGACCGCCTCGCAATTTTCCGCTTGCCCCTTCGGTGAGCTCGCGCTCCTCTCAACGAGTGCCAAACTGAAGTCAGGACTTGACCACGGAAGACGCGCGGAAGACGCGGCATCACGATCGAGGTGGCAGGGAGCCTTCTACCTGACTCTACCGAACGTCATACGACTGATCTCGGCTCCGCCAAACCCGCTGTTGCCGTTCGAATTCGGCGGCGAGACTCGGGGATAGGAAGCCTGCCGCCCATCCATTGAGGGTAAAAATAGGTACTCCGGCTCGATATTATCGCTCGCGCGGTTTGCGTTGCCGTCCATCCTCCCTTGCCTCAAGTACTGTCCCGGCTCATTCAACGCCGTCACAGAAGGAGACGACCAAAGATTGGAGAATGTCGTGATCTCGGACTGGTAGAAATTGACCCCTAAAAGCACCGTCAGAAAGAAAACAAGGCCATAGGCGCACGCACCGATTGGATTGCATTCGATCAGCGCGAGCAACTTATCCCACCAAGGCCGTTGCGCAATCTCTTCCTCGCGTTCGATACGCGCAATCA
Organism: Verrucomicrobiota bacterium; assembly: GCA_018610125.1. GTDB lineage: Bacteria > Verrucomicrobiota > Verrucomicrobiia > Limisphaerales > JAHEOI01 > JAHEOI01. The sequence continues at coordinate 3,566 of JAHEOI010000284.1, read as the reverse complement.
CCCGGTTGGAAAAGCTGTCAAAATAGCCGGGCGGAGGCTGCTCATGCCGCTTGAGTGAAAGTAACTTCCTTACCTGTCGGAAATCGTTCGATCCGTTCATATCCCTATTTCAAATAATCCGAGAGATAAGCCTGCAATTGTTGACGCGCATAAAACAGCCGAGAGCGGACCGTCCCTGTATGGCAGTCCATAATCTTGGCGATTTCTTCATGGGACAGACCCTGCAAATCATACAATGTCACAACCAATCTATGCATCTCTGACAACTTCAGCATGGCCGCGTTTAATTTTTCCTGCAATTCCTCCAATTTGACCTCCTGACGCGGATCGTTGGCTGAAGCAAGCGCCACGAGCTCCGGATCGTACTCCACATTGACATCGAGATCATTCAGGCTCATGAAGCTGCGCTTCTTCCGTTGCTTCAGGAAGTTAATGGTTTTGTTGACAGCAATGCGATACACCCAGGTAAAGAAGCTGGAATCGCCCTTGAATGAGGCCAGCGCGTGGTACGCCTTGATAAACGACTCCTGCGCGAGGTCGTTCGCATCCTCGTGATTGGAGGTCATGTGATAAACGGTGGCATAGATCCGCTCCTGATAACGCTGGACCAACGTATCAAATGCCTCCAGGTTCCCCTCTTTTGCCTGTGTCACCAAGGTGCAATCCGTAACCGGATCCTCACTCTTTTCGACCTCGGGGGTCTGCCGGGTCGATTCCGCTGTCATCGTCTGAGCCATGGTACCAATGAAAGGTCAGTCAACGCCTAAAGTTTTGGTCTGATTTGCAAGAAAATCGGTCAATTCCACTAACGGACCACGATTTTCGGGATTGGCAACTGTTGTGAGCGCGTGGCGAGCCATCGTTAGCTCTTTTTCGATAACTTGCCGAGTCTTGGAGAAGGCATCGTATTTGTGGAGGAGATTCACGATATCGGAAAACGGTCTTTCCTCTTGGAAACGGGCCAACATTTCGAGCAGCGCGGTGCGATCGCTTTGACTTGCCTCATCTCGAGCAATCAACACCGGCAACGTCATCTTCCCTTTTGCGAGGTCGGTCCCCAAGCTCTTGCCGACCAAGACCTCGGAGCCAACCAAGTCGAGGCAATCATCGTAAATCTGGTAGGCCCTCCCAAAGGTCAGACCGAACTCCCGGGCCCCGTTGAGAATGCCATTCGACGCCTGATTCAAAGCCACACCCAGCTCACATGAAAGCGCAAACAACGCCGCTGTCTTCATTTCCACCATTTGGAAATACTTTTCACGTGAGAGCTCCCATTGCTGACGCTCAAGGCATTGCAAAATCTCGCCCGAACAAACCTCCCCCGCTACTTGCGAGACCTTGCGGCAGACCTCATTCGCCTCGTTGGCCGCCAGCTTGAGGGCGTGAGCAAAAAGGCAATCGCCCAGAAGAATTGAAATCTCGTTGCCCCAATTGGCTGCCAACGTGGGACGCCGTCGCCGAATCGATGCCTCATCGATGACGTCGTCATGGACCAACGTCGCCAAATGGACCATCTCGATTATATTGGCGACCTTGACGTGATTGGGATAACGAACCCCGCCCGAGGCCTCCGCGCAGAGAGCCACCAACACCGGACGAAAACGCTTCCCTTGGTTATTGATGGCGTAACGGGCAAACTGAGCGATGGTTGGCTCAAAATCGTTGGCTTCCTCCTCAAGCTGCCGGGTAACCTTTTCCAGAAACGGGCTGAAAGGCTCAATGATCTGTTTCCACGAAGCCTTGATTCCGGCCGCACCGTAGCGGTCTCCGTCGATCGAATCGGCCGGTTTAGGTTCAGCAGCGAACATGCTGGCCTACCTTACCACGCCCCCTTTTCAAGTCAAACGCTTCCGATCTCCTATTCGTTGCGGGTCATCGGGACAAAGCGAACGGGCAGTACGGTTTCTCGATCGATTCGACCCTTCTGGTTTTTGGTGACGACCATTAATTCCTGGACCCCGCTCTGCTCACCGACGGGAACGACCATTCTCCCCCCTCGAGCCAACTGCTCCAGAAGCGGCGGCGGGATCTCGTCCGGTGCCGCCGTAACAATGATCCGATCGAATGGCGCTTCCGCTTTCAGCCCATTGTATCCGTCCCCGTAAATTACCTGCTCTTTCTCGAATCCGAATTCCTCGACAAGACGCTTTCGTGCCTGCCTAGCGAGCGACTTCACGATCTCGATCGTGTAGACGTGAGGGGTGATCTCGTGCAGCACCGCTGCCTGATAGCCGCTTCCGGTTCCCACTTCAAGCACCTTATGCTCGGGCTTCACCTTCAACAGCTGCGTCATTAAGGCAACGATGTAGGGCTGACTGATCGTCTGGCTTTCTCCGATCGGGAGCGGTCTGTCCGCATAGGCGAGGTCCCGGTATTGTTTCGGGACGAATTCGTGCCGCGGCACCTGCTTCATCGCTTTCAAGACTGCGGGATCGCCAATATCCCGCGCTTTAAGCTGCTCTTCGACCATGCGGTGCCGACGTTTGGTGAAGGCTTCGGCGTCATCACCGATCGTGCAGCCCGCTCCCGCGCTCCATAGGAGCAACATCAAGAGCGAGCCGGAAAATCGAAAACCGAATCGATGACGCCAAGCTTGGCAAGTGGTCAGCAACCGTGCGCTTTTCATAAGAAGGCTCCCTTGTCTCGACATTTTTAGGCTCTCTCCTCCTTATTCCATCCCAGCTTCTAAATCTCCGATCGCGGACAAAAAGCGTCAAGCCGAGCTCATTGTTTCTCCGGAAACGGCAGCCATAGCTGCGTTGCCGTGCGGGCCGTAAGCCGACTCACTCCCAGACCCAACAACCGTAAAGGACGCTTGACGAGCTTTTCTCGCGCCAAGAGGTGGCATGCCGTCCGAAACAAGGTCTCCGCCCCTCTGATGGGCTCTTCGAGTGTCAATTGCCGGGTCAACGTCGTAAAATTGGAGTAGCGGACTTTCACCTGAACCGTATAAGCGACCAGTTGGTTGTGCTCCAGCTTCGCAGCGAGCTCGTCGGCCTCTTCGCGGAGGCAGGCACGCAAGATCTTTCGGTCCTGCGTGTCTTCGTCAAAGGTATTTTCGCTACTGATGCTTTTGACGCTATCTTCCGTCTCGACCGGCCGATCATCTTTCCCGAGGGCAAATGCCTTCAAGACCGGCCCGAACGAGCCTAGCATCCCACGTAGGTCTCCCGGATAATCCTGCAGATCGCCGACGTTTTGAATATGATGACGATGAAGCGCTTGCTCGGTCATCTTACCCACTCCGTGAATGCGTCTCACCGGAAGCGATCGCAAGAAGCGAACCTTGTCGCGCTCGGGAATCAGCGTAAGCCCGTCGGGCTTATCGAAATCACTGGCCAGCTTGGCCAGGAGCTTATTCGCCGCGATACCGATTGTCGCCGTCAGCCTTCGCTCGTCATGGATGCGCCGCTTCAGCTCTTTGGCCGCTGCCACGGCATCGTAAAGCAGCTCGTCCGCGTCGGCCTGCGGGTCAACCGGCGAGAGATCCAGGTAGGCCTCATCAATGGAGACCTGTTCAATTTCGGCACCGGTCTGCTTGACCAGCTCCAAAATCGCCAGCGACT
>JAHEOI010000283.1 GCA_018610125.1 Verrucomicrobiota bacterium | reverse complement strand
GTGAGAGAACGCAATTTGAACGAATTTGCCCCGGCCACCCTCTCCCATCCGATGGGAGAGGGCAGGGTGAGGGTTCATCAGGGTGTCTTCCGAGGGGCCGAGCCCCAAACTGTTGCTGTCGTGTTAAGTTAGGAGAAAATTTCTGCATCGCTTTTTTTGTAAGGCTTACGAGGAACCCCTCACCTCAATCACGCTCCCCTTCGGAGGGGAGAAGGTTAGGATGAGGGGTGCTCTTCTTTCGCACATTGTCAGAAACACTGCATCTTTTATGTGCTAACTTAATGGCAGTGGGGCAGGGTGAGGGCTTTGGCGCTCAGAGGGCCAGAAAACCGCTCAATTTGGCCACGCACACGGCACACGTTTTTAAAAAAGCCAAGCTTCGGCTACTGTTATTATTATGCGGCCTGATAGAGCTGGCAATTATCGGTATCGAGTTATTCTCCTCGCAGTGATTTTCACTGCTCTTGTCATTCATGGCGAGGAAGCGGAAGAGAGCGCTTCCGATGCGAAAAAAGGAAAGCGGCCTCCTCTGGAGCGGCTTGACGAGCACCGCTATCGCCTGGGGAAGGTTGAACTGAACAAAAAGGAAAAAACGCTCCGGTTTCCGGCCTCGCTCCATATGCGGGAGGAGCTCATTGAATACGCGGTGGTGCATCAGACCGGGAAAGTCCATGAGTCGCTGCTCATCACCAAGGTTCGTCCACACACGATCCATCTTGCTGCCCTTCTTTTGGGGGCCAAAGAAGCTGAGATCATAAAGCCTAAGACCGAGGACGACACCGATACCGACACGAATACGAATGCCCGGAATGGGAATGCCAAAAAAGGTGGTGTGAGCCGGGCGGGTCAGATTCGCGATCCGAAAGCCCGGACCTTTACAGGCGATTCAGTGACCGTTTGGGTGGAGTGGGGGGAGGACACAAAGCGGGCTCGTCTGGAGCATTGGATTCGCAATGAGGCAGACGAGGCCGTGATGGAGGAGCAGGGATGGATTTACAACAGCTCACGCTTCCTGTACGGTCACTTCATGGCGCAGCGAGAGGGCTCGATCATTGCGATCATTAGTGACCCGAACGCGTTGATCAACAGCTCGCGTCCCGACAGGACGAACGACGAAATTTGGCGCCCGAACAAAAATGCGGTTCCGCCCCGCAAGACGGAAGTGAGTGTGATGATCGAAATGCAGGATCCCGGAAACGAAGAGTAAAATGAGTGTCACAAGCCACAACAACCAAGGTATTTGGAAAGGGACGTTTAACGCCAAGCTGCTTTTGTTGCTATTGGCAGGCGGGCTGATGTTTTGGCATTCCACCGCGGTCGCGGCGGATGGCAACAACTCCACGGAAAATGTCTCACTGCGTCATGAGGTCCAACGGGCGATCGATCGTGGCTTGAGCTGGCTCGAGGCCCATCAAAAACCGGGCGGTTATTGGTCGGACGAGGATCATCCCGCAATCACGGCGCTGGTGCTGAGTGGATTCCAGCGCAACCCCGACAAAGAGGAGCGCGACTCGGCGGATGAGGTGATCGATAAGGGGTATGACTACTTAATGGAGTGTGTCCAGCCCGACGGCGGGATCTATAACAAGCCGGCCCTTTTCAATTACAATACAGCGATCGGCGTGATGGCGCTGTTGGCGGCGGACAATCCAAAATACGACCCCATTATCCGTAGAGCCAGGCAATTCTTGGTCAACATGCAGTTTGACAAAGGCACGCAGGGGAAGCTCGATCATCCGATGGATGGAGGCGTCGGATATGGTAGCAGTCCGGACCATTCGGACATGTCAAACACGCTCTTTGCGTTGGAGGCCCTTTATCATAGCCGGTATCTGAAACAGGATAGCCAGAGTGCCAACACGGCCGAATTGAACTGGGACGCCGCCATTCAGTTCATCGAGAATTGCCAAAATCTGCCGAAGTACAACGAGCAAGCGTGGGCTTCCGGAGATGCGCAAAATCGCGGCGGGTTTGTTTACCGGCCCGGAGAAAGCAAGGCCGGCAAGATGACGCTCGATTCCGATTCCGGAAGGACCGCGTTGCGCTCTTACGGGAGCATGAGCTACGCCGGGCTGTTAAGCTATATATATGCCGACCTTGACCGCGGTGATCCCCGTGTGCAAGCGGTCCTGAATTGGCTCAAGCGGAACTACACGCTTGAGGAGAATCCCGGAATGGGACAGGAAGGGCTTTATTACTACTACCACACAATGACCAAGGCGCTGACAGTCTATGGCCTGAAACGCCTTAAGACGGCCGATGGTGACGTCGTCAATTGGCGAAAGGCGTTGGCACTGGAATTGTTTAACCGGCAGCGGGAGGATGGCTCCTGGGTCAATGACAATGGGCGTTGGTGGGAAAATGATCCGGCATTGGTAACGGCGTACGTGGTCCTATCGCTCGACATGATCCACGAAGGCCTGCAATAACCCGCGGAAGGGCATGTGCCCGGATTTTGGTAAAAACCGATAGTGAAGCGAAGCGTTATGAAGGTTGATCTCGCATACGGAGAGGGTTGGCTACCGGTGGAATTGCCGGACGATCGGACGACCGTCATCGAGCCCTCGCGTACGCCCGGGCTCGGGGACGAGAGGCACGCGGTCTTGCAGTCCCTAGATCAACCTATCGGTACCGCATCGTTGCGAGATTGGATCAAGCCGTCGGATCGCGTATGCATTCTGTTTACCGATATAACTCGGGCGACGCCTAATGAGCGACTGATCCCTTGGCTCCTGGAATACTTGCACGACGTGCCGCGGGAGAACATTGTCCTGCTCAATCAGTTGGGGACTCATCGCCCGAACACGGAAGAGGAGCTCAAACAGATGCTCACACCGGAGGTGGTCGAGCGCTATCAGGTGATTAATCACGAGCCGGAAAATCCCGAGGCTCATATCCGGGTGGGGACAATGCGGGACGGACGACCGGCATTGATTAATCGCCACGTCGTTGAAGCCGACGTCCGGATCGTAACCGGCTTCATTGAGCCCCACTTTTTTGCCGGCTTCAGTGGTGGACCAAAGGGGATCATGCCGGGATGCGCCAGTCTTGAGACCGTTATGAGCAGTCACGGGGCGGCCAATATCGGCCACCCCAATGCGACATTCGGGGTCACCCACGGCAATCAGCTATGGGAAGAGATCCGCGATACCGCCCTGCAGGTGGGGCCGGGCTTCCTGGTGAATGTCAGCCTTAATGAGGAGAAAGGGATCACCGGCGTCTTCGCGGGCGATTTGCTCAAGGCCCATGAGGTTGGATGTGAGTTCGTCCGGAAGTCCGCGATGCAAAAGGTGAAGTCGCCCTACGAAATTGTGGTCACGACAAACAGCGGCTATCCCTTGGACCAAAATCTCTACCAAGCGGTCAAGGGAATGAGCGCCGGAGCGCGAATTCTCCAAGAAGGCGGACTCCTCATCCTGGCCAGCGAATGCCGGGAAGGGGTCCCCCCCGATAGCTACCACGACCAGCTCCTTCGCAAGGCCTCCAGCCCTGAAGAGATTCTTAAGATGATTGCCAGCCCGGGATTTTCCCATCCCGAGCAATGGGAAGCCCAGATCCAAGCCCTCGTGCAGCGAAAGGCCGAAGTCCAGGTTTATAGCTCCCTCTCGGAGGAAATCCTTAATGGGGCTCACCTGACTCCATGCCGGAACATCACGGAAACCGTCAGCGAACGGCTTAAAGGGTTGGGTCCGGAGGCGCAGGTGGCAGTCCTTCCCCAAGGCCCGTTGACCATCCCTTACCTCGCTTAGGAAGAGAAATGCCCGGCCAGCGGCGTCCGGCAAAATCGGCATCGCCCTCCGGAGTCGAGATTCCGAGTCCCCAATCGGAACCAGTTGCGCTCGATCAATACCGCGCCGCAACCGCTGCAATAGGTCGATTGGCCCGCCGAATCGATCACGTTGCCCGTGTAGACATAATAAAGCCCGATCTCAAGTGCTTGTTGTCGCGCCCGGCGCAGTGTTTCCGGAGGAGTGGGCGGAGTGTCCCGCATTTTGAAGTCAGGGTGGAACGCAGTGAAATGCAGCGGCACATCCGACCCAAGCTCGGCGAAAACCCATCGAGAAAGCTTTTCGACTTCCTCTTCGGAGTCGTTTTGACCCGGAATAAGCAGCGTGGTGATCTCAAGCCACACGTCCGTTTGATGCTTAATCCACTTCAACGTCTCCAGCACCGGCTCAAGGTGCGCGAGGCAGAGCTTTCCGTAGAACGTCTCGGTGAAGGCCTTTAAATCGACGTTCACCGCATCCATCTGCGAATAGAAATCTTGGCGGGCTTCCTCGCCGATATAACCGGCAGTGACGGCGACTGTCTTGAGGTTGCGCGCCCTCGCGGCCTTGGCGCAGTCGATCGCATACTCCGCAAAGATAACCGGATCGTTGTAAGTGAAGGCAAGGCTGCGGCAGCCGGATTGGACTGCGGCCTCCGCTACCGCTTCCGGTGACGCCCATTCGCTGAGCCGGTCATCCTGTCGCGCCTTCGAAATGTCCCAGTTCTGACAGAATCGACAGCCCAGGTTGCAGCCGGCGGTACCGAAGGAAAAAACACGCGAGCCTGGATAGAAGTGATTCAAGGGCTTCTTTTCGATCGGATCCACGCAGAACCCCGAGGCCCTCCCATAGCTCGTAAGGGCCATGGCGCCATCGCGCGCTTGACGAACAAAGCAGAAGCCTCGTTGCCCCTCCTTCAGCCGACACGCTCGGGGACACAGATCGCACTGGACGCGGCCATCCGCCAATCGATGCCACCATTCGCCTCGAACGACTCCCGGCTCGATCATCTCACGCTCGGCTACCACCATACATCAATGTCGCCATTCTTGATGCCGATCTCAAGCGGCCCCTTTCCCTGACCTCCTAGTTTTATCTTCCTGATAGGGACGTTCTCCCGGACGTTCTAAAAATAGGTCCTCCTCCTTGATAGAGACGTTCTCCCTTTTGCCTTCCCACTTCTCCTTTGGTCCCGACGTCCAAAAGCGGACTGCAGCGGAGTGCAGTCCCTACCGCAACAGCGGTGGTAGGGTCGGCAGTCACTTGCCGACCGTCCCCTTCACGTTCCGCCCCGCCTTGATAGGGACGCCGTCCGCAACGTCCCACTTTTCCTTTGCCCTCAACCTCGCATGGAAAAATGGGAGGTCGGGGACGCCGTCCCAATCATGAATGATGTTTCATCGTCATGGGACTCCTCCGCCACAACCTCCCCTCTTGCCTTATCCGCCCAAACCCGTTAAAGTGAAAACGTCGCGATCGGAAGGGTGGCTGAGCGGACAAAGGCACCTGACTCGAAATCAGGCGAGGGCGCAAGCCCTCCGGGGGTTCGAATCCCTCCCCTTCCGCCACCTTTTTGCCACTTCTTCAGAAGTCGGTAAGTAGCAGAGACTTATGTTAATCTCACCCTCGCCGATGGTGATCTTATCGGTGATGGATTCCACGATCCGACGCTTCTCCTCCGGCTCGAAGTTCGACCATTGGTTGAAGAGGGTCTGAGCCTCGTAGATCATCTCGTCGCTTGAGGTCTTGTTGATCTTGGCGAAGTCGATCTCGGCTTCGAGGCGGGGGATGCTCTCTTCGAGCTGCTTCTGACGTTCCTCGAGGGGCTTGTATCGCTTGCCGAATCCTTCCTTCGTGATCTGCTCGTCGAGGTAAAGGCCGTAGACCTTGTCCATCTCCTGATGGACCTTCTCCAACTCCTTTTGCTGAACGTTGATCAGCTCCTGCTTTTCTCGAATGACATCGTCGGCTTGTTCAAGGTGCTTCTGGATCTCCTCGGGGGATAGAAAGTAATTCTTGAGCTGCTCGCAGAAGACCTCTTCGAGGTCCTGGATCGGAATCTTGTTGCGGCAATTCCGGCAGACGTATTTGGGCGAATTGCTGGGCACATACATCCGAGTGCCGCATTCGCAGAAGGCCAGGCCGGCGAAGAGTTGGACCGGCTTCTTCGCCGGCGCCGGTTTCGCCTCATCCATGTCTTTGAGGATCTGGTTGCAGGTATCCCAAAGCTCCTCCGAGACGATAGGTTCACATTGGGTGTAAACCCATTCGTCCTCCGTCTTGTACGCCCACGGCTTCTCCGGGGTCCCGCGATTCGTGTAATTCCCGACATGCCATCCCTTCGCCGTCGGGTCCCGGAGAAGCCGATCGATGGTTTTCGACGTGAATTGGCTGCCTCTTCGAGTGCGATAACCTTCTTTGTTCAGGATGTTGGCCACCGTTTTCTTGCGCCGATGCTCGGCAAAAAGCTCATACATTCGCTTGCGAATC
>JAHEOI010000282.1 GCA_018610125.1 Verrucomicrobiota bacterium | reverse complement strand
TAAAGCCGAGCGCTGAACGACCACCGGGGAGAGCCCCGAATCGTGTCCGACACGCAGCCGCCCGTCCGAAAGCTGCTCATCGACGCGGGCGATGGGCCCGTTCTTGTCGTATCCCAATCCCTTGGCGATCGCAAACGCTTCGTTGCAGAGCACGCGCTGCCCGACTTGCAAGCTTGAGAGCGGAATCTGCGGATCGACATTGCAGACATAATCCGTGCCACCGATGCAAACCAAGGCTTGGTCCGGTTCAATCGGCATGAGAAAGGTCCCCACTCGCAATGCAGGCGACCTCAGTTTCTCCACTGCCGCGTCCAGCTTCTCAATGGTTGTCCGCGCCTCCTCGTTGGTCTCTTCCAATGTCCCGATCCGCTCGCGCAAGTAAACCATGTCCAGAATGGCAGTGTGCTTTTGCGGGAGCTTCCCGATGATCATGTCGACCAGTTGCACGGTCGAGAGGTTATCCAGCTCCTCGCGTGAAAGGACCTGCTCCGAAAAAGAAGATTCCCATTCGTGAGACTCCTGGTCCGCTTGGCTGCCTCTTGGAGGGGTGTTCTGAGAAGGGGTGTTCTCGGGGTTGTTCTTTGATTCGGCCATGTTAGGAACTTAACCCGCCGCATCGTTTTTGCAAACCACCGCAAAACGTCCAGAAAACCCCGCAAATGGAGGAGTCGCCTTCCAGTGGCCTTCCAGTCGCCTTCCTAATAACATCCCTAAACCACCTCCTTCAACGCCCCTTGAAACTCGCCCCCGATCCTCCTCCTCCTTGGCCTCTATCTTTTCGGCGGGATCGGCCCGACCGAAAGCCGATCCCGCGTGACATTACCCGCCGAATCAGACCAGCTTGGTCAAGAGCTCCCGGTTGGTCTTGTACTTCTTCAACGCCTGCTGCAATGTCTCCATCGCTTCAACCGAGCTCAAATCAACCATCATCCGACGCAATTTCCGAATCGCGTCGAGCTGATCGGCCGAAAACAGCTTCTCCTCCTTGCGCGTGCCACTGCGAGGAATGTCGATCGCCGGAAACAATCGTCGATCCGCAAGCTTTCGATCAAGGATCAGCTCCATATTCCCTGTGCCCTTGAACTCTTGAAAGATCAATTCGTCCATCCTGGAACCGGTTTCCACCAATGCTGTAGACAAAATGGTCAACGAGCCTCCGTGCTCGATCTTTCGCGCGGCCGCAAACATTTTTCGCGGGATCTCCAACGCACGGGCGTCGACACCGCCGGACATCGTTCTTCCGCTGCCACCGTGCACACTGTTATAGGCGCGCGCAATCCGCGTCAACGAGTCCATCAATAAAAACACATCCTTGCCGCACTCAACGGCTCGACGACACCGTTCCACGGTAAACCGGGAGAGCCGCACATGCGTCTCAAGGTCTTGGTCGTTGGAAGAAGCAACAACTTCCGCCTGCACTGAGCGCTGGAAATCGGTCACCTCTTCCGGGCGCTCGTCAATCAGCATGACAATGACTTCGACATCGGGATGGTTTGTCGTCACCGCGTTGGCGATCTGCTTCAAGATCGTCGTCTTTCCGGTCCTTGGGGGCGCCACGATGAGTCCCCGCGTCCCTTTGCCAATCGGGGTGATTAGATCAATCAACCGGGTCTCAAAGAGCTCGGGCGTTGTCTCCAAATTGAATTTTTCAAACGGATCGATGATCGTGAGGTTTTCAAACCGGACCGACTTCGTGTATTCGCTGAAAGGCATGTCATTGACGGTTTGAACCTCTTTGAGCTGGGGACTGTGTCCTCGATGCGGAGGTTGAAGCGACCCGCCAACCAGACAACCTTCACGAAGATAGTGCCGCTTGATCGTGTCGGGGGTGACGAAGATATCGGTCGGCTTGGGCTGAAAACGATTTTCCGGCGAACGCAGAAATCCGAAGCCCTTTTCGGCAATTTCCAGATATCCGGAACCAGTTGCCGGCGTATTACTGGTATCTTTACTCATAACGTTTCTTCTACTATTGCTTCCTTTTCACCAATCACATCTGGTTGTCGTCTCTTAATTGAAGTCTGTATTGAAGACCGGCACCATTCTTTGGAGGCCCCCGGCTTAGCCACAGAGAGCGAAATAAGAACAAGCCGGATAGAATTAAGATATCCTCTTATTGCAACGAAATACCTGAGAAGGCTACAAGTCCACAAGTCCACAAGTCCACAAGTCCACAAGTCCAGTCCACAAGTAGCCTCGTACCCTCTTGGTGTCGAAATACAACGTCTGCCTCCCCCGTTTCATCAAAATCGGTGAGCACGATTCCGCCCACCCGGCCTCCTACAAAGAAGCCTCACACCGAGGCACCTCAGGCCGAGGCCCAGGCAATACAACATTCCAGCCTGAATTCCTCTTTATAATAGCCCAAACCAAGGGAAGCGTTGGTTTACCTTATCATACCAGTCACAAAATGAAAGGAAAAATTTTGTGGATACCCTCGGGTAATTACGATAACTACGATGCTTACGATTACAATACTCTCGCCGGTTCCCATTGTCCGAACCGATCCTCGGGCTATCAACGCCTCTCACCAAAAATGGCTGCTCCCCCGTCCCGGGTCAACCCCATTTCTTTCATGAATCATTAAGGGAGCACCGGGATTGGTGTCACATCCCTGTCTCGCATATCGGGCGACGTCCGAAAGGGGGGATAAAGGATAGGATACCGTTTTTTGCATCGATTCCGGCTTATGGTCAGGCACGCCGGGGAGAGCCTCGGCTGAGGCGCCCTATGCCCCGACGCACACTTACAGCACAACCGGGCGATTGCCCAACGCGATTGCCCGACTCGTCGAGCCAAGGCAAGCCTTGTCTTAGCCCAAGGCCTCAGGAGTCGAGGCGTGACCGATTCTACCCGCCGACCTGATTTCGCGCCTCATCCGCGAGCGGGGTGCTCAAGTAGCGCTCGCCAGTGGAGCACGCAAACGTCACGATCTGCTTCCCCTTGTTTTCGGGCCTTTTTGCCACCTCGATCGCGGCGAGGACGTTGGCACCTGAAGAGATCCCCGCAAGGATTCCCTCCTCTTTCGCCAAGCGGCGCGCCATCGTAAACGCTTCCTCATTGGAGATTTGAAGACACTCGGTGATTTGAGGCTCGCCCTTTTCGCTGGTCAAATGGAGATTCTTAGGGACAAACCCCGCTCCGGTGCCTTGGATCTTGTGCGGCCCCGGCGTCAGCGGCTCTCCTTTGAGGGTCTGGGATATCACCGGAGAATCCTTGGGCTCGACGGCAATTGCTTGGAAGGAAGACTTCCTTGGATGGATCACCTCATAACATCCGGTGATCGTCCCGCCGGTGCCCACGGCCGACACAACGATATCGACCTTGCCATCCGTGTCGCTCCAAATCTCTTCCGCCGTCGTTTCCTTGTGAATCCTCACATTGGCCGGATTTTCAAACTGCTGCGGGATCCATGAATTCACATTCTCCCGCGCCAGTTGCTCGGCCTTGGCGATCGCGCCTTTCATGCCGTCGGGTCCCGGAGTCAAGACAAGCTTGGCCCCCAACATGGCGAACAAGGTACGCCGCTCAACCGACATGGTCTCCGGCATCGTCAGGATCAACTGATAGCCTCTAGCCGCGCAGACAAATGCCAAGGCAATACCGGTGTTGCCGCTGGTCGGCTCGATGATCACCGTATCTCGGTCAAGACGCCCTTCTTTTTCGGCGTCATTGATCATCGCCATGCCTATCCGGTCCTTCACGCTCCCCAACGGATTGAAAAACTCGCCCTTGAGTAAGATATCCGCATCCAGTCCTTCGGTCACCCGATTAAGCCGGACCAACGGCGTTTTCCCAACTGTCCCGACAATGTCGCCGAATATATTGCTCATAGGCAGGCTTTAGCTCGAGCTCGAGCTTGACGGTTGACCTTGTTTATCCCGCTGTTTGCGACGCTTGAGATAAGCCTTTCGTCGCTTCCTCTTTTCGACTTTCGAATGTTGTTGACTCATAATCCCTTTACTTCGTGACGCAGATGCTTTTGTTTTACACCAGTATGAGACTTTGGTGGCGATGCTTCAACTCTAATTTCATTCTCCTTTCGGTTTTTGTTGGTCTCTTGGCCGCCGGCTGCAAGACTTCAAAGGAGGACAAGCATGTCAGCACCCTTCGGGTGCACGTCCAAACCCATCAAGATCCGACCGGGCATTATAAGAAAGTCCCCGTTTACCGGGATAAACCGAAATACTCCTTTTACATTGATCCCTCTCCGTTCCTCACGGAAGCGGATCTATCACAAGCCTCGCTCGAAAAGGAAAAAGGTTGGGATGGCTTCCACATCCGGCTCCAATTCGATCACCGAGGCTCCCTTAAGTTGGAAAACATCACCGCCACCAATGTGGGTCGTCGCCTTGTGATCTTCAGCCAATTCAACAAGACCAATCGCTGGCTGGCTGCGCCTTTGATCCATGAACGGATTGCGGATGGCAAGCTCACGTTTGTGCCCGACGCAACCCGCAGCGAGGCCAAACTAATCGTCCAAGGCCTCAATAATGTGATCGAGAAACGGCGAAAACGCAACAAGTGGTTCTAGCGAGGCGTTTTGCCTCAGACCCGGCAAGGCATGTGGGTAATCGAATCCTTTGAGCACGCCCAAGATTGCCTGTCTACGCCTCGCTATGGTTTTCGCTTCGCGGAACCGGAAAGGTAAATTTCTTTCCAGCCCCTTAGGGCCTCGCCAAGCCCTTGACCCGATACGCTACTATCTTCGACGTGACACAATCGAAGCCAATGCCTCTGACGAAAACGGTTCTTCTCTTTGTCACGGCCATATACGGCGGCAATGCGACAGGCTCATCGACTCCGTTTGAGCTCCCGACACCGAATCGAGCCATCTTCCAAGACGACGCTCAAGAGGCCTATTACGCCCCGACCACGGTAGGCACGTGGAAAAGCGGGACCTTTGGCTGCACCCGCTCCCAAGGTTGGCGGATTCATGAAGGCATCGACATCAAATCCGTTAAGCGGAATCAGCAAGGCGAGGCCAAAGATCCGATCTTCGCCACAGCCGATGGCACCGTGGTTTACATCAATCCCTCAGCCGGCGCTTCCAATTACGGGAAATACTTGGTGATCCGGCACACTATTGAAAAAATCGAGGTCTATTCCCTCTACGCCCACCTCAGTCAGATCGGATCGCAGTTAACGGAGGGCTCCCACGTGACCCAGGGACAAACCATCGGTGTCATGGGACGCACCACCAATACAAGCCAAGGGATTTCCCAAGCCAGAGCCCATCTCCACTTTGAGCTCAATCTCTTCTTGAATGACCGATTCAATCGGTGGTTCAAGGAGCACTATGGCGAAAAGAGCAACAATGATCATGGCATATACAACGGCTGGAACCTTGTCGGGATCAATCCGTCGAAAATCTTTCATGCTCAACAGGCCAAAGGCCCCAGCTTCAGCCTTCGCCGCTTCTTACGCAACCGGCCCGAGCTTTACCGGGTCCTCGTGCCCGAGACTGATTTCGCTTGGCTCAAGCGCTACCCTTACCTGGTTCGCCGAAACGAAGTCGCCGAGCGCGACGGATTCGCCGCATATGAAGTGGCCTTCGATTACAATGGGCTTCCGTTCCTGCTGATTCCACGAGGCCCCTCGGAGATCGACCTTCCGACCAAGCCTCGGCTGCTCTCCGTCAATGAAGCCGAATATAAGCAACATCCCTGTCGCGAGCTGGTCCGAAAATCCGGTGACGAATGGGAGCTTACCAAGAATGGGCGCAAGCGACTCAAATTGCTCACCCAGTAGTGACAACCTGATAGGGACGCCGTCCCTATCAGGCTGGAGACCCGGACCTCGAGGACGAGGTCCCTATCAGGCTGAGGTCCCGAACGTCGCCCCCGATATCCCAAATTTCCACCCCTTCGCGGGCCAACCTCCCCTCTTCAGCCTTTTTCGCCCCTCTTCGCTCTTCTTCGCGGCCTTCCCGCTTTTCGCTTGCGCACCGGTCCGGCTTTGGCGCATTCTTAATGGGGATATGGAGTATCGGATAGCGCAACGGGCTGCCTCCTTGTCGCCTTCTCTGACCTTATCCATTTCCGCCCGCGCCAAGCAGATGCGCGGTGACGGATTTGATGTGGTCGGTTTTGGGGCAGGGGAGCCGGATTTCGACACCCCGGAACCGATTAAAGAGGCATGCATCCGGGCAATCCAACAAGGCTTCACCAAATACACCCCAAGCAGTGGAATCCCGGAGCTGCGTCAGGCGATCTCTGATAAATTCAAGCGGGACAATGGTATCGACTACGCCACGTCACAAATCATTGTGACCAACGGCGGCAAGCACGCTTGTTCCAACGCCATCCTGGCCACTTGTGAGCCGGGAGACGAAGTCCTCATTCCCGCACCGTATTGGCTGAGCTATCCGGAAATGGTCAAGCTGGCGGGCGCGACCCCGAAGGTACTCCCCACGAATGACGAGAGTGGCTTCAAGATCACTCCCGAACAGCTTACCGCCGCCATTACGCCCAAGAGCCGGTTGTTTATTCTTAACTCCCCCTCCAATCCCACCGGCACGGTTTACTCTGCCGAGGAAATCAAGGCGATCGGCGACATTTGCGTCCGACATGGGATCCTGATCATGAGTGACGAGATTTACGAGAAGCTCATTTATGACGATGTCTTCCATACCAGCGTCGCCGGCCTCTCGCAGGCGCATTACGATCACACGATCACGGTTCATGGCCTCGCCAAGG
This sequence comes from Verrucomicrobiota bacterium, assembly GCA_018610125.1. Lineage (GTDB taxonomy): Bacteria > Verrucomicrobiota > Verrucomicrobiia > Limisphaerales > JAHEOI01 > JAHEOI01. Next base: position 5,686 of record JAHEOI010000282.1, on the reverse strand, counting down.
CCTATTCAATGACCGGATGGCGAATCGGCTACCTCGCGGCCCCGCAACCAATCGCCCAAGCGGTGGGGGCGATGCAAAGCCACAGCACCAGCAACCCGGTTTCCTTTGCCCAAAAAGGGGCTGTCATGGCCTTGACAGGACCACAGACCCATCTCACGGAATGGCTGGCGGAATTCGATCGACGTCGGCTCTATGCCTGGAACCGGCTGCAATCAATGCCGGGAATCACTTGCAACAAGCCGCAAGGGGCCTTTTACCTCTTCCCGAATATCCGCAACTCCGGCTTGACATCCCGACCGTTTTGTGAACGGCTGCTCGAGGAAAAACAGGTGGCTGCAGTGCCGGGGATCGCCTTCGGTGCTGATGAGTTTGTTCGGATCAGTTACGCCACCGACATGGAGAGCCTCGAAAAAGGACTCGACCGGCTGGAATCCTTCCTCCAATCGCTATTGCCAAACCGCTCTTAAGGGCCTGGAAACGGAACTGCCTTCAACGAGGTCTTCCAGCGCCCAATTGGGAATCACTTCGCTATCGAGGTGGGTCGCATCGCGCCCACGACACAAACCGATTTCCGCCAGAATGCCAACCATTGCGGCATTGTCTGTGCAAAGCCCCTTGTCAGCCATCTGCAATTTCAGACCAACCTTTCGGGTAGCTTCCTCCATGCCTTGACGCAGGCCGCGGTTACAGGTGACGCCTCCGGATGCCGTCACCAACCCGACCTCCATCGCCTTGGCGGCGCGGATGGTTTTGGTAACCAAAACCTCGATGATAGCGGCTTGAACACTCGCGCAAAGGTCTTGAAGTGATTGAGAGGTCTCCAGCAAGCCGGGGCGTTTTTCCAAAAAGTAACGCACGGATGTCTTTAAGCCGCTGAAGCTGAAATCAAAGTGCGACTCCTTGAGCATGGGACGGGGGAAATGGAACGCCTCGGGATCCCCGCCTTCGGCAAGGCGATCAAGCTGCGGACCGCCGGGATAGCCAAGACCAATGAGCTTGGCCACTTTGTCAAAACATTCGCCTGCCGCATCGTCAACCGTCGAGCCCAAAACGCGATGCTCCAACAATCCATCCAAATGGACCAACAAGGTGTGACCACCACTGACGATCAATGAGACGTTCGGCTCAAAGCGTTTAAAGTCAGCCCGAAGCGGCTCACCACCGATCCACGGAGAATAGAGATGCGCTTCATGGTGGTGCACTCCAAGGAAGGGGCGATTCAAGGCGAAAGCCGCCGCCTGCCCAAACTGATAGCCGACAACCAGGGCGTTCGGGAGGCCGGGGCCTCGGGTTGTCGCGACCGCATCCAGCTGATCGGGCTCTAAGCGGGATCGACGAAAGGCGGCACGGGAGACCGGGACAAGGTTCCTCAAATGCTCCCGCGTTGCCAGCTCCGGAACCACACCGCCATATTCCTCGTGCAGGGAAATCTGAGAAGCCACCTCGTTCGCGAGGATTGCCCCATTTTCGATCAAGGCGACACTCGTCTCGTCACACGAGGTTTCGATCGCCAGTATCTTCATTTCCCGGAGGCAACCCGCTTCATTAGGCCCCCTTTGTGCCGCATCGAATAGACGCGAATGCCGGTCAGGAGATCCCTTGCCCGCTGCAACTGGGCGTCCTCCACCGCCTTGACCCGCTTGCGAGTCTTCTTGTCGAGCGACTTCAATCCACCGCTTCGCTTGTAATAGAGATCACGCTCGGTTTCTCGCGCCATCGGAACCACAACATCCGGTTCAACGCCGTTTCCGTGAATCGCTCGCTCGCTCGGTGTGTAATATTTGGCCGTTGTCAGCCGTAAGGCCGAGCCATCCGGCAACGGCAAGATGCTCTGGACCGACCCCTTACCGAAGGTTTGCTCACCCAAGATAATCGCGCGATTCAGGTCCTGCAGGCATCCCGCGACAATTTCCGAAGCACTCGCGCTCCCCCCGTTGACCAAGACCACGATCGGAATCGCTTTGTAAGGATCCGAATAGCTCGCCTTCCGCTTCTCCAGCGTCTCGCCGTCACGTCCCTTCGTGGAAACGATCAGTTGCCCTCGCGGCACGAACTTTTCACACACCTTGACTGCCTGATCCAGGAGGCCACCCGGATTCCCCCGAAGGTCCAGGATAAGATACTCCATCCCCTTTCTTTGAAGTGTCTCCAATGCTTGATCGAGCTCATTCGAGGTTTTCTCACCAAACTGCGTGATCCGAATGTAGCCGATCCCATCCTCACCGACCGGAAATGCCTGATCGCCATTGATATCTTTGATCGTCCGGACCTCGATCACCGCACGTTCAATCTTGACTTGGCGCGATTCTTGCGTTTCCGGATTGTACAGGGTGATGTTCACCGTCGTGCCCGGCTTCCCTCGCAGACGGTCAACGGCATCCTCCAAGCTGAAATCTTCGGTGCTCTCGCCGTTGATCTTGATGATCCGGTCCCCGGAGACAATTCCTTTCCGATGCCCCGGTGTCCCGTCGATCGGGGAAACGACGGTCAGAAATCCGTTTCGCTTCGTGACGACAACCCCGATGCCCCCAAACTCACCTTCCGTGTCATTGCGAAGCTCGGTGTGTGCCTGAGGCTCCAAAAATTCGCTATGAGGATCAAGCGTGTCGAGCATTCCATTCAGGGCCCCGTAAATCAGCTTCTTGTACGTCAGGTCGCCCCCCTCGACATACTGGTGGCGCACCTTTTCCAAGACATGGGTAAAAAGCTCGATATTCGAATAGACGTCCCCATTGCCGGAGGCCCGGGCCGAATAGAGGTAGACTTGCGCCCCCATTACCAAATTGAGCCCGAGGACCGCCAAGAGCAACCCATAAGCGATTCGTTTATTCATAAGCCTCAATGAGTCAAAACTAGATTGCCAGGCCTTCGAGTGCAAGCGCGTATTTTGCCTCCAGCCACTTCTCCACCCTTCTACTTTCCCCCATTCGCGCTAATTCGCGCCCTTCGCGGGCCACCTCTTCCTCCCCTTCTGTGGAGGGAATTTTTTGCCCGCGAAGGGCGCCAAGGTCACGAATAAAAAGAGGAGGGAACACAGGGCTCAACCGCTCAACCACCCAACTACCCAGCTACTCCTCCACCCTTCAGGAGCAATTCCAGATAAGGGAGATCTTCGGGGCGTGTCAGCTTAGGGTTCGGGCTTGGATTCGGCACAAGGTGAACCGGTTGATCGATAAGCTCACAGGCCGCAGTATCGTCTGTGACCTCGATCTCACGCTCCCGAACGGCTTCCAAAGCCCTTTGAATGACCGCCACGCGAAAGCATTGCGGGGTTTGCACCGCCCAAAGATGACTCCGGTTCAGATGACGGCTGATAACACTCCGATCGATCGACTCCTTGATCGTATCGCTCACGCGCTCGGCCACGACAGCCGCCCCTTGGTCATCCGCCATATGGATCGCCTTTTCGATAATCTCAACCGAAGTGCAGGGACGAGCCCCATCCTGAATCGCCACCACCTTGGCCTCTTCCGAGAGCGCTTGCAGGCCATTCCAAACCGAATCCTGGCGCTGAGCACCACCCACAGCAAATCGAAACGGCTTGCTTAAGCCGCAACGGCGACCAATTTCGAGGAATGTCCCTTGCAATCCATCTCGCACGACCAGGACGATCTCCTCGATGGCCGCAATCCGATCAAAGGATTGCCAGGTGTGAGCAACGACCGGCAGCCCCGCAACCTCAAGGAAGAGCTTGTCTTGATCGCCCCCCATGCGCGTCCCTTTCCCAGCGGCGACAATGATTGCCGCCGCTTTCGCTGCCGACCGAGATTCTATCTCCTTTGCCCTGCTGCTCACGGCCATTACCCCGCTTGTTTCCAATCCAACAGTTTCAATTGAACCGAGCGCTCTCCGTTGAATTCGTTAATCTGCGGCTCAAACGCGAGATCGAATCGCCCCTCCGGCCACGTTTCAGAGCCTCCTCCCCACCAGATGACTTCCCGCGTCGCGCTCCCATCGGTGACCCAGCACTTCACATGCTTCTGGTCGCGCCCGATAACCTTGGGCGGCTTGGCATGGGCCAATCCATTCGCTTTCAGACGTACTCTCGGATTCCCTTGACCCGACGGCTCAAGGCGCCCAAGCTCTTCCACTCGCGCCAATGTCAGCTCCGACAACCCGACGGTCGCGTCAATCGCAAGCTCCGGATAGAATTGCTTCGGACTCAACCGCTTACGCGCCAACGCATTCAATCGGTCTCGAAATGCCTCCAGGCTATCCGGCTCGATCGTAATCCCTGCCGCCATGGCATGCCCGCCGTGGTTCAACAGAAGGTCGTCGCAGTCCCGCAACGCCTCGGCCAAATCAAAGCCATCAATACTTCGACCCGACCCGTGAGAGCACTGGACACCATCCCCGCCAACGATAATCGTCGGGCGATAAAACTCCCTGACCACGCGTGAGGCAACAATCCCAACCACCCCCACATGCCAATGCACATCCCCCTCGACGATGACGAAATCGGATTCGGCCCGGAATTTCGCCCGGACCATCCGAGACACCTCCTCCGTAATCGATTGCTCGATGCGCTGGCGCTCCCGGTTCTGCCGGTCCAATGCCCTCGCAAGGGATTGCGCCTCCTCCATCTCAGTCGCCTGCAACAGACGCAACGCATTCAGCGCCTCCTCCAGTCGACCCGCTGCATTCAAACGAGGCGCCAATTGGAACCCGACCTCATAGACCCCGACCCGCTCCCCGCTTCGGGACACTTCCTTGAGAGCGGTCAATCCGGGACGCTCGCTCGCATTAAGGTAGCCGAGCCCCTTATGGGCCAGGATCCGATTCTCACCCGTCAATGGAACCAGGTCTGCAATGGTACCCAATGCCACCAAATCCAAAAAACGGCGGACGTCGAATTCCCTTGCTTCCGGCATGCCCATATCTCGGCCCTTCTTGACCAGGCCGTGCGCGAGCTTGAATGCCAGACCGGCCGAGCAAAGCTCCTTCAAATCATCACCCGGGCCCGACCGGTTTTGAGGATTGACCAAAGCCCACGGGCGCGGGGGCGGCACCGAAACCTGGTGATGGTCGAGCACGATCACATCCACCCCCTTTGTCTGAAGTGCCTCAATGGTGATGGAGGCCGTTGAGCCGCAATCGACAGCGATCAGCACGCGACACGGCAGTCTCTTCAAGCAGTTTGCAACGGCGGCCTCACTCAGCCCGTAGCCCTCGTCCATCCGGTGAGGCAAATACGTCCGGACAGCCCATCCCAATGTGCCAAGGAGCTCGGCCAAAATCGCCGTCGAGGTTATGCCGTCGACGTCGTAATCGCCAAGCACCACCACCGGCTCCCTCAGCTCTCGGGCCTTCCAGAGCCGCTCCACAGCCGACTGCAAATCGGGGACCAAGAAGGGATCACTCAGCCGCTTCAATCGCGGATCAAGAAAGCTCTCGATCGACTCCGTTTCCTCGAGGCCCCGATTGATCAAGCATTGCGCCAGCAGCTCACTGATCCCGCCTTGCTTCGCCAGCGCCCCCGTTAAAGCCGCATTCCATGACGCGATTGACCAACGATACTTCATTGTCGATAAACGAGATCACATCGCTTCACATCGGCGGAGCGTTACTGGAAGCCTCTGCCAGTCCGTCCCACGCCCTCTCTTCGAGTAAGTCGAAAGAAAGGGCATCCGACGGACCGACCCAACCGTACAAGCGGCTGCCATTTGAAGGCGCCTAAGCCGCTGCC
>JAHEOI010000281.1 GCA_018610125.1 Verrucomicrobiota bacterium | reverse complement strand
TTTGCGGGCTCGGCTTGGTCATTCAGGTGGGATTGCTGCATGCCTTGGCGATCGAGCTGGGATTGAATCTCTACCTTTCCAACCTCATGGCCATCGGTGTCGCGACCTTTTGGAATTTCGGCGTCAATTACCTCGTTAGCTGGAAGGGGGCGGGAAGGTGAGAGTGAAAGCGGGAAGACCGAATCGTGCCCCTGAATGTGCGCATTTGTCACGGTCCCTTCGGCCCTTGGGAACGGAAGAAGGTTAGGATGAGCGCATTAACGCTTTCTCGTTTTTGGCGGCGGGGCTACAGTTTAATTGCGGAGATGACTCGAGCGTGGCTGAAATGGAGTATATTCTGAGCAAGCACGCGGGTCACGTTGTGGATGAGCGAAGAATCAAGCAGGAGTGGCTGGAAGACGTGCTAGACAACCCGCAGTGGCGGGAAGCTGATCCGCTGGACGACGCGTTGGAACATCGGCTTGGCGTTGTCCGCGAGTACGGCGATCGGGTGCTGCGAGTTGTGGTGGCCGCTCAAGAGAATCCGATTCGCGTTATAACCGTCTATTTCGACCGCTCAATGAAGGGTAAGATATGAGACTTCAAATTGACAGAGAAGCGGACGCACTCTATCTCCGGCTTGACGATTCGGAAGTGGTGGAGTCTGAAGAGGTGTCCCCAGGCATTGTTTTGGATTATAATGAGGAGAATGATGTCGTTGCCATCGAGGTTTTAGGGCTTTCGAAAAGAACCAACGACCTTGACTTGACGGATTTACAATTGCCGAGCTCAGTGCGCCAAACGAACGGGTGAGGTCCGGTGGAAGTGGGGACTCGTCAGAATCCAATCGCGCTAAATGAGGATGGTTCGCATTTGCCGATGGGGACATCGTCCGCGATGTCCGACTGTTGATGGTGGCGGGTGGTTTGAGGAGGATAAAACGGTCATTCCTCGAAGACCGCCTCGAGGGAAGGGGCATCCAAGATCTTCTCGGCCCACTTCTCGGAATCGTCGATCGAGGCCTGTTCCACTTTCTCGACGGCCCACGCCGGCAAAGGCCCAAATCGTCGGGTCAGCAGACGCCGGATAATGGCCCGAGCTTCCTCCTGTTGCCCTTCTTGAATCAACTGATCTGCGAGTGTCATGACCTCTTCCTTGATCTCTCCAATGTTTATCTGTTCAAGCTTACTTCGAAACCGCCGCAAGTCAACATCCCCGGTACCGCGCATGAGGTATTCGAGGCACACCTTCACAAACCCCACGTCGTGCTCTTTCAGAGCCGCCCCTAAGAGCGGGGCGAGCTCGCTAAGGCGCTCCACCCATTCCCCGCCCGAGGCCACCTTCACTGTGGCGAGTATTGCGCGGAGCAGCACCCCTCCGCGCAAATCGTCCATCGGCCGTTTTGCCAGGTCGACCAGCCAGTATTTGAAATCCGGAATACAATCAGCAATTTCCTCGAGGTCCTGGGACGGCAGCTCGAGCAGAGAGCCAAAGCGATCGGAGATCTCCCAGGCTTTGTCTCCTTGGTGGAGCACGATCGGCAAGATCGCCGAAAGACTCCGAGCGCCCGGCGTTGAGTTGATCTCTGTTTCCCAGATCCGGACCATGTAGCGGAGCAATCGATACGCCAATAACGGGTCTTGAGTCCGTTGGTGCTCGAAGAGGCAATACAAAAAGGCTTGCTTCCCTTTCCATGGAACCGTAAAGAGTAAGTCCGCATGACGCTCGCGAAGCGTTTCGTCGACGAAGGAGCCCTCCTGGCGCGCCAATCGCTCCCAATCCAACTGTTCGACCACCGTCGCCGGCAAATAGGCTTCAAAGAAATCTTTCGCTATGGCTCGCCGTCCAAGAGTTTCCTTAAAGAACCGATCATGGGGATTGTGCAACGGTTCGTCAGTCATGCTTGGCCAATACTGGCTGTGGCGATCGCCGTAAACAAGCCTAATTCCGATCCGGGGCAGTGTCCGCACTGGGGGTTCGGTGAGCACCCGGGGGACAGAGGTCGGGATTGCGAGTAAGGGGACCTGACATCGTTCCCCCAACTTCTACTGGCTGCTTGGGCCATGCCAGTCCGAGCCTATTGAGGTTTATTTCAAGGGAATTCTCTGCACTTGAGAGACGGCGTCAAAATGCTCATCATCGCTTAGGACCGGTAGGCCATATTCCACCGCCAGTGCGGAAATCCAAATATCGTTTTCCGGGATCGGGGTTCCGGCTCTTTTGAGAGTATGCTTGATAACGGCATAGGCCGACGTGGTCGATTCCAAAACAGCGAGCACAGTGCAGCTTCGCGCAAACCTGAGCAGTTGAGACTCGCGTTCCCTGCGGTATCGGGAGGCGCGAAGGCCGAATCGGTATTCCCCGATGACAATCACCGGAAGATACACTGCCTCGGCCTCGGCCAAGCGGGATACAGCCGACCGTTCTCCGTCAAAGAAGGCGGAGAGCCCGTTCGTATCAAGGATCATTCCCAATCGTCCGAACGGATTTCTTCGCAGGCTTCGTCAATTCTCCGCAGAATGCGACGCGACTCGGCTTGATTGGTCTCGAAGATCCCTGCAAACTCCATCCACGGTTTTTCCTGAGCGGCTTCGTTGTCGGATGCCAGCTTCGCCTCAATCGCCGCGGTAATAAAGGCCGTCAAAGTCTGTCCTTTACGCGCCGCGGTCACCTTGGCTCGGCGGAACAATGAGTCGGGCACTTCAAGGGTCGTTTTCATCACGACAATATTCACCCATATTTCTGGGTCGTCAAATCTTCGGGAAGCGGATTCTCGGATGAATGGAGGTGGAGTAGGGGAAAGGAGGTCTCGCCTTATTCGGGCAGCTTAAGTCCGACGGACTCGGCTCCGTTTTGGAGCCTTTCGTCAAAGCAGCAGCATTGGATCGGCTCATCCGATGCTTGCTGCCACACGAGGGCGGCGGCAAGATGCAGGGCGTCAAGGGTGCGACACTTCGATAGGCGCCTTTCACGTCGAAGGGTATTGAGAACCTCGCCATCGAGCTCTTTTATGTGAGCTTCCTGGAGATAATGCTGTAAGCGGCTTTCTCGCTCGCTTAGCCAAGAGCGTCCGCGTCGATGTTGGTGCGCGTGGCGCCTGAGCACAACGAGCGCTTCGGCTTCCAGGAGTCGAGAGCTCAGGCGAAAGGAGGCGAGCGTCCACCATTCCGAAGCTTTCTCTGCGAGGTCATCATTAAACAGCACGGAAAGGACCACGCTGGTGTCGAAATAGGCAATCATGACAAGAAGCGGTCGGAGCGGGTCGATTCATACGCGTCGCGCCAGCTTGGGTCTTTGGTTTTCGGAGATCGTTTCAGATCCTGGCGAACCGAGCTCTTTTGCCGGGACGCGGGAGCGACGCTTCCACGGGCTGTCGCCTGCTTGATGTAGTTGACCAGTTTGGCGCGGGGACCGCTGTCCTTGTTCTCATTGTCCGCTCCCAATCCCGGCATCGGCTGAAGTTCAATGCCCTTATTGGAGCGTTCGGAGCAATGCTTGGGCGGATCGCTGAAATTCTTCATGAAGCTCGGCGATATCGGGAATGCGGGCACGCCCCAAAAGGCTTTCCAACTGCTTTGGGCGAATTCTGGAGCGGGGTTGGGATAGCCGAGCTGCAAGGCAGCGCGTCCGTAAAGTGTAAGCTCGACGCGCGTGTCGAGGTGATGATCGAGGGCGTTAAGGATTTGCGCGACGTTGCTCAT
>JAHEOI010000280.1 GCA_018610125.1 Verrucomicrobiota bacterium | reverse complement strand
CGCAAAGGAACGGTTGAAATGTTGATGACATAGTCGATAACCGCTCCATTGTGTATTGCTGCTGGTGGCGTCAACATTTGAAATCCCAAGTCGGAAGGAGTGAGATCGGTTAGATTCTCGGGGCGATCAAAAAAAGAGAACACTTCCTTTTGCTCCGCTGGAACGGTCATCTGTCGATGGATTTCGTAAATACGCATAGGTTTTGTGAAGACCTTCTCAAATGGAAATGACGTTTGTTCGCCAGGGAGACCCTGCGCGTAAAAGCAACAATCAAACTAAACGAAATTTCGAAGTATAAGATCGGCATGGTAAGGCGCCATATAGGTTTGCTCTTCAACCCAGTCGACCCTATGCTTGCGGAAATGATGCTTGAGTAACGTTATGGGCAGGATTAATGGGACATAGCCTTGGCGGTAGCTCTCGATAACCTCTTTGAGCTCTCCCTTGTCGTTTTTGTCCAAACTTCGTTTCAAATAGCTTTTGAGGTGATAAAGGACGTTTGCGTGTGTGGTGAGAGTGACCCTCTGCTTCAAGATCGAGATGAACCGATCTCCTTATCCCCACCCGAATAGGCTTACGGCCCGAAACACTCGGCTCATGATTGCTTATCTCTTCCCTATTGATATGGTCGAACTTTCATTTCGGTAACTACTTTGTCATGGAAATGGGAACCTCTTCCATGAGCGATTTAGCGGCGTTGCGCATTCCTACGATTTAAGCCTTCCGAATCGGGAGCCCATTATGGCGAAAGACCCTTTGCGTTTAGTTCGTCCAAAAAATCGGATAGGCTTTCCAGATCGCGAAAGATGCGGGCGCCGATGCCGTGAAGAATCTTTTGATAGCTTTCCACGGCCTTCCCTCCGACCAGAATCGCGATGTCGTTCGACAAAAATTCTCGAAGATGCCGTAACTCCTCGCCGAGATAGGGGGCACCCGGCGGATAGACCATGCTAAGGGCAACTGCTCTTGAACTGTTTTTCAAAGCTGCCGCAGCAATCTCATGAGCAGGAAGGCTCGGTCCTAAATAGGTGACCCGCCAGCCTCGATTGCGCGCAAGGGTGGCTGCCAAGAGAGCGCCAAGCTCGTGGAGCTGCCCTAACGGGGTCGCCACAGTGAGATTGGGAAGATCCTCTGCGGAGATATAAGAGTGCGTAGAGCGTTCCAGAAACCCCTTGATTGAACAGGAAGCAAAATGCTCTTCCGCCGGTTTAAGATCGCCGGTCTGCCAAAGCTCTCCCACGCGTTCAAGCAACGGCGCGAGGACCTTCACGAGCAAGCCTTGAAGCCCCATATCGAGCAAGCCCTTGTTCAAAACCGCCTCCAGTTGGGAGGCGTTCAGGCCACGAATCGCTTCCAAGATCGGTGGCTTGATACGCCGTAGCTTCCCGTTCCCCAAATCGTCCATCGGCAGGAAAAGACTTCCCGTCCGACTCTTCCGCCGGCCGCTCTTCGCCCAGCAACTCCTGCAAATCCTCGGTCGGCAGAGAGGCCACATTTCCGATGTTGTGCCCCACGTCAGTGAGACGCTTTAAATAAACGAGGCGTTGGATGTCCTCATCTGAAAATTGTCGCCGGTGCGTCGGCGTTCGTTGAGGACAGATCGCCCCATAACGCTTTTCCCAGACCCGAATGACATGCGGACTCAAGCCAGTGCGTCGGGAAACCAATTTCATCGAATGGCCCATCTGAACTCATAATACAAAACATAGACACAAATGTCAATCAAAACAAAATGTGTGCGTTCCTGTCGCCAAAAAAGGGCTTATCTCAAAACGAATCATGGACAAACATTTGACACAAAAGGCGGACAGAGTAAACCTTTGTTTAAGTTGTTCAAGTGATCGAGGAAAAGAAGAGCGGAAGACGGGCTGCCGTAGCGTATTGGCAATAGCCAGCAGGGCGTGGAGGTCGTCCGAATGAGCTCCGAGGAGGTTTCGGAGCTTTTGTAAGCGATATTATGAGTAAGAGAACAGTCATTATCGGTGCCGGTCCCGGCGGTTTGGCTTCGGCATTGCTTCTGGCAGCGACAGGCAGTCAAGTGACGCTGCTCGAGCGTCTTCCGCGCGTTGGCGGGCGGACATCAGGCTTTGAGGCGGAGGGTTTTCGGTTCGATCTCGGACCGACCTTCTTCCTCTATCCCGTAATCCTGGAGGAGATTTTTCGGAGGGTGGGGCGTGATCTATGGCAGGAAGTGGACTTGGTCAGACTTGATCCGCAATACCGAGTTCAGTTCGGTCAAGGAGGGGAGTTGGATGCGAGTCCGAACATTCCGCGAATGGAGGAGGCGATCGCCAAGATGGCACCGGGCGATGCCGCCGGTTTTCGGCAGTTTTTGAAGGAGAATCGCCGGAAGTTAAAATGTTTTGAGCCGTGTTTGGAAACGTCCTTCCAGGGCTGGTCTTCGGTCTTGAACGGGAACCTCCTTAAGCTTCTGCCGATGCTTCGCCCGCACCAATCGCTGGACCGGTATCTGAAACGGTTCTTTCGCGATCCGCGCATCCGTCTGGCCTTCTCGTTCCAATCCAAGTATCTCGGTATGTCTCCATTTCGTTGTCCAAGTCTGTTTTCGATCCTGTCATTCCTGGAATATGAGTATGGTGTTTTCCATCCCGTTGGGGGGTGCGGTGCGCTCATGGAGACCATGGCGGACATTGCCCGGGACATGGGGGTCGAAATCCGACTGAACGAACCGGTGACCGGCCTGGATTTCGAGGGACGCCGTGTTCGAGGTGTATGGTCTGAAGGCGGCTATCACGGCGCGGACGCTGTGGTTGTCAACGCTGACTTCGCCCGTTTTATGACCCGCTTTGTGCCCGATAAGCTCCGGCCGAGTTGGAGCGATCGTCGCATCGCTAAAAAGCAGTTCTCCTGTTCCACGTTCATGCTTTATCTTGGGATCGAAGGGAGTTATGATTTGCCACATCACAATATTTACATCTCCGAGGATTATGCCCGGAACTTGGAGGAGATTGAGATAGATCATGTTCTTCCTTCTGATCCATCGTTCTACGTCCAGAACGCCTGTGTTACCGATGCCAATCTTGCCCCGAAAGGGCATAGCACGCTGTACATTTTGGTCCCCGTCCCGCATCAGCATGCCAATATCGATTGGGAGAAGGAAGAGCTTCCTTTTCGTGAGCAGGTCCTCGACCAGGTAGAGAAGGTCGGTATAAAAGGAGTTAGGGATCGGATCCGATTCGAACGACGTATGACGCCTGCTCATTGGGACCGTGACATGGAGATTCACAAGGGGGCCACCTTCAATTTGGCCCATAGCTTGGGGCAGCTCTTACATCGACGTCCGCACAACCGCTTCGAAGAGATCGAGGGTCTCTACCTCGTTGGCGGCGGGACTCATCCGGGGAGTGGACTGCCTGTCATCTTCGAATCCGCCAAGATCACTGCCGAGCTCATACGAAACGATCTCGGATTGGCCGATTTGGCGGGTGATCGCCGCGATCGGGAATTACAATGTTCGCAATCTTGGGCGGGGTGTGTCGAATGAGCCATTCCAACCCAACACAAAAAAGCATCGGTCAAGGGATGGGGGCTTCTCTTCCCCCTGGGATGACCGAGCGTGAGATCGGTCGGCCCCAAATCGATTGGGCGGATATTCGATCTCGCCAGGCGACATGGTTTCGTTCGGGCTGGCGTCGCCGACGGGCTGTCGTTCAGCGGTTTCGGCATCACGTTGCACACAAGGCCCGCGAGATTGCCGAAGCGACCCCGGAGATTCGGGAGCGTCCCGCGAATGAAATCGTTTTGGCGCAGGTACTGCCACTCCTTGAGGCGTGTCGGTTTCTCGAGCGATTTGGTGGACGAATCCTCGGCTCTCAAGAGGTTGGTCCGCTCCGCATGGCAGCAGGACTTTCGGGGATTGCCGCGGAGGTGCATCGGGAGCCGTACGGTGTCGTGTTGATCATCGCCCCGTCGAACTACTCCTTGTATCTTTCCGCCGTGACCGTAGTGCAGGCCTTGGCAGCGGGTAACGCGGTCATCTTGAAACCGGGGAGACAAAACGCCGCTTCAGGGCGTGTTTTAGCCGATACTTGGGCGGAGGCCGGGCTGCCTTCCGGGATGCTTACCGTCTTGTCCGATAGCGATATGGCCGCCCGGGAAGCACTGGGAATGCCGTTCGACAAGCTGCTCTTTACAGGGCAAACCGAGACCGGAAGACTCGTTGCCCAAGAGCTGGCGCCGCGTTTGATCCCTGCTCAATATGAGCTTTCCGGGTGCGACTTCTGCTATATCCGACGGGATGCGGATCTCTTTTTGGCCGCCCGGGCTATACGTTTCGGCCTCCATCTCAATGGGGGCCGGACATGCATTGCACCTCGACGAATTCTCGTGCACCGCGCAGTAGCCGAGCGTTTTCGCCCCTTCTTGCAAACGACACTGGCCGAGGAGCCTGTATCGACGATCGATCTGGAGCAACGGCCGGTGTTCCGGCAGCGGCTGGAGCAAGCATTGCTCTGCGGCGCCAAGTGGCTTTCAGGCGGAGGATGGAAAGGTTCTTGGCTTACCTTGCCCGCTGTTCTGGATCATGTGACTTCGAAGATGGAGATCCTGGAAGAGGCGTGGTTCTTCCCGTTGCTTGCCCTGACCGAGGTCGAAAGCGATGAGGAGGTCACGGGATTGGTCAATGCCTCGGCCTACCGATTGGGAGCCTCGGTTTTTTCGTCCGATACCCGCTGCGCTGAGAAGCTTGCGGAATTGTTCAACGTCGGGACGGTCACCATCAACGATGTGATTGTCCCGACGGCTCATCCGCAAGTCCCTTTTGAAGGACGGGGGCAGAGTGGTTTCGGGGTGGCCCAAGGGGCGGAAGGTCTCTTGGCCTTGACGCGTCCGAAAACAATTCTGCGCCGGAAGAGGGGGCATCACTTCCATCTGCCTCCCCGTTGCCCCCCCAAGACCGAATCGCTGCTGGATTACCTCGTTCTTCGGCACGGCTGCGGAATTAACCGACGCATCAACGTGCTTGCAAGGTTCTTTCTTCGGCTGGTGTGCTCTTTTCGCCCCGTTGGAAGCCGCCGCAACAAGAAAAATCCATAATCAGATTATATGGCTACCAGAGACAACCACCACATTGCCGTCGTCGGTGCCGGTTTGGCAGGCCTTGCGGCCGCCTGTTCACTCGCCTGCAAAGGCTACACGGTCTCGGTTTTTGAAAGCAATTCCTGGAATGGGGGCAAGGCGGCGATCCTTGAAATCGGCGGTTTTCGATTTGATATGGGGCCCACGATCCTGACACTTCCGGCGCTGTTGGCGCGGATTTTCCGGGAGGCCGGTCGGAACATGGAAGATTACTTGACCCTGGTCCCATTAGATCCTCAGTGGCGTTCATTGTTTAGCGACGGCTCCCTGCTCGATCTGACCGCCGATCCAACCCGGATGAGAGAGAACCTCGAAGCCTTCTCTCCGTTCCCTAAGGACCCCAAAGGATATGAGCGATTCCTCGATCTATCGGCCCGACTCCACGATATTTCCCGTCGCTACTTCTTCGACAAACCGATCGGCGGTCTACGTGATATGGTCGCTTCGAATGGATTCTTTAATCCAAATGCCATCAAGGATATGGCGGCTTTGCGAATGGGGAAGACCGTCGCGGGGACAGTCCGAAACTATGTCCGGGATGCGCGCCTCGCCCAAATGATGGACCACTTTACCCAGTATGTCGGTTCGGCCCCGGACAATTCACCGGCTGTACTGTGCGGCATTGCGGACATGCAAACGAGCCAAGGCGTCTGGTACCCGCTCGGGGGAACCGGGGCCATTCCCGACGCACTGGAGCGGCTTGCCAGAGAACTCGGCGTCTGTTTTTATAACAACAGCCGCGTGAAGAAGCTCCGTTTCATCGGCAAGCGCGTCGCTGGCGTCGAGCTGGCCACGGGAGAGTCTTGGGATTGCGATGGAGTTGTCTCCAACGCCGATGTCGTGCGGTCGTGCACAGATCTTTTCCCCGAGGGCCATGGCGGCACCTTGACGGGGAAATCGACTTATGAGCCGGCTTGCTCCGGTGTCGTTCTCTACCTTGGGCTCAAGCGCCGATATGAGCATCTAAGGCACCACAATTTCGTGTTCTCGGCTGATCCCGAAGCGGAGTTCCGTTCGATTTATAAAGATGGTGAGCCCGCTGAGGACCCCACATGCTATCTTTGTGCGCCCGCTCAAACCGATCCAAGTGTCGCCCCGAATGGTGGAGAGGCCTTGTATGTCCTCGTGCATACCCCCTACCTGCGCCGTCATCACAACTGGGAAAAGCTCTTTCCAAGGTATCGTCAAATCATACTCGAAAAACTGGCCACAACGGGGGGGATGCCCGATTTGAAGAAAGAGATCACCACAGAATCGTATCTTACACCGCAGGATATTCATGAACGTTACCGGGTTTACAAAGGGGCGATTTATGGAATTGCAAGCCACGGTCGCTTTCTGGGCGCCTTCAAACCGAGCAACGATTCCACCGACACGCGAGGGCTTTATTTTGCAGGCGGGTCGGTCCATCCGGGCCCTGGAATGCCTATGGTCTTAATGTCGGGATGGATTGCCGCCAACTGCATTGATCGCGATTTCAATAGCCGGTCCGGATCATGAGCCTCGGTCGTTTGTCACGAACCATGGAGTGTGCTTCAAGCAACCCATATCTGCTGCGGTTGTTTGCCGCGTACGCCACGAGATACATGCGTCGGCACTTTCATGCCTTTCGCATCTCCCGGCGCCACCATTACAGCCAAGGAAGCTTCGAGGGGCCGATTTTGATCTACTCGAACCATCCGAGCTGGTGGGATCCGTTGACTGGCCTGGTGGTGTGGCGCCGATTTTTTGCCGAAAAAATCCCGTTTGCACCGATGGACACAGAGGCCCTGCAACGCTTTCCATTTTTTAAGTATCTCGGCTTTTTTGGAATTCGAAAGGGGGGCTGTGGGGCGGCTAGATCCATGATAGAAACAGGCATGGCGATTCTGCAAAAACAGGGGAATCTTCTCTGGATCACCCCTCAAGGACGGTTCGCCGATATGCGCGAGCGTCCGCTCCGTTTCCGAGCAGGTTTGGGTCATTTGGTCAGTAGGCTCTCGCACGTGCAGATTCTCCCTGTTGCCATTGAATACCCTTTCTGGGAGGACCGCTTGCCTGAAATCCTTCTTCAATTCGGATCTCCTGTCACGATCCGCTCCGGTGAATCACAGTTCTCGGACTCACCCGAGTGCACCCGTACGCTCGAAACCGCATTAGAACGGACCCTGGATGAATTGGCCATTGACTCTCAATGCCGGAATCCCGAGCGTTTTGAGACCTTATGGGAAAAATCGTCCGGAATCGGAGGCATTTATGGCTATTGGAAGAAGTGGAAAACCATGCTTGGTCGCGTACGGAAGCAAAAAGAAACGCCTTGAAACAGCATGATGCTCTTGTCGCTACTCCTTTTCGTGCTGGCCCTAGTGCCGTTCGTTGTCACCGTCCGCAATTTATTCCATTTCCGATCGCCACCTACTCGGGGGCGCATACGTCCCGGAGAAAAAATCTCTGTGTTGATTCCGGCACGGAATGAAGCCGGTCGAATCGAGCATTGTCTTCGGAGCGTCTTGGCCAATACAGAGGTTCCCTTGGAAGTATGGGTCTTCGATGATGAATCCGAAGACGCGACCGCTGAACAGGTGAGCCAAATCGCCCGACACGACAAACGCCTCGGCCTTTTAAGGAGCCCCGGACTGCCACCAGGCTGGAATGGAAAGCAGTTCGGTTGTCACTGCCTTGCACTGGCCGCACAGAATCCGCTTCTCCTGTTCATAGACGCCGATGTTTGCCTCTCCCCGGATGCCCTGTTTCGTTCGGTGCTCCAAAAGAGGCAAACGAATGCCGGTCTGATTTCTGTGGTCCCTCACCAAAAGACGGTGACTCTGGGCGAACGATGCTTTCTCCCTCTGCTCCACTTCTTCTTGCTCGGCTTCCTACCGTTATGGCGGATGCGTCGGTCGCTCCATCCATCTTATGCCGCCGGATGCGGTCAGTTCATGCTTGTCGATAAGGCCACGTATGATCGGGTCGGTGGACACACGACCATCGCGCAATCGCTGCATGACGGCTTGAAGTTGCCCCGCGCTTTTCGGCAAGCAGGCTATGCCACGGATATAGTCGACGGTACCACGCTTGCTTCCTGCCGAATGTATTCTAAGACGACTGACTTGCTTAACGGCATGATGAAAAACGCGACGGAAGGCTTTGCCCGATTTGGGGTGCTTCCTTGGATCACGCTCCTGCTGGGG